>CALWVQ010000064.1 GCA_944385025.1 uncultured Eubacterium sp. | reverse complement strand
CAAGAACTTTTGCTCTCTCGAACACTAGTTCGCAATTACTGTTTCATCTTCTAAGATTGAGTACAGAAAACTCTTGAATCTTATCGGGTTCCTTACTTATCGTTGTTCAATTTTCAAGGTCCTTTTTACTCTCTCAAGCTCCGGTTACTTAACCCCGTCTCTCTCGAGTGCTTTGCAATCTTACCACACTATCTCCCCTTTGTCAACACTTTTTTGAAAGTTTTTTGCAAGTTTTTGCACACCCCTCCAAGTGTTTCAAATAGTGTATTTTTTAGGAGCTGTTTTTGAAAACAACCCCTATATCCTATATATATTATATACATCATATATAAGCCACATTATGCTGTGTAAGAGTTTGAGTCTTGTCGGGAATAATAGTCTTTAGTTTGCTGTAAATCCTGTCAATATCGTCATAATATATATTGTAATCCATAATAGTAATTTTTTCATCATCTTGATGAATTATTTTTACATCATCGTCGAATCCGAAACTTTTAGTATTGTAATAGGCCACAGTTGTGCCTACTGTGAGAAGCACTACAGAACAAAGTGCAATTAAAAATATCTTTCCTTTCATTTAATCACCTTATTTATTTGTATATTCCTCTTTAAGCAGTTCACCTAATGCCGTTGCAAATAATCTTGCAGAATAACAAGCCTCATCCAAAGTATTGGCAGTAGTGCCTACCTCAAGCAAAAACGAATTGCGTGTTTCATCCATATTGTACTTTCTTTCAGAAAACAGAATAGGACGCATAAGTCCGTCATACATCGACGCAACTTTGTTTTGAACCGCAAGCGCAAAGCGGAGATTATATTCCCAGTCGGGATAGTTTTCAACGCTGCCGTATTCAGCCCCTGCAATTATCATCATTCGGGCAGCTTTTTTGTCGTTAACAGTAGCGGTAGGCTTTACCATTGTACCGTCGTCATATGTAATATCGTCACGGTGGAGATCTATGGTTATCTCAATTGAAGGGTATTCCTCAAGATATTTTTCAACAGACTTTCTGGAATGAGAATAGGCGCCCGTATACTTTTCGTCGTGTATTTCGGTATCGTGAATTACTCCGAATCCCATTTCCTCAAGATACTTACACAACTCGTCTCCCACTCTCACCATATTGCGACTGTTGTCATCAATGCGAGAGCTGAGAGACTCTGTATAATAACCCACATCAAGAAGAGTATAGCTTTCTGTTGTATGAGTGTGGTAAACAAGAATTGTCGGCTCTGATATATCCTGAATATTAAGCTCTGCCTTCTGTTTAAGGAGCTCCTCAATATTGAGCTTGTAAAACGACTCAGGTATTTTGCTTTGGATTTCAACTTTACCAAAGGATACAAGCTTTCCCCCGCCAAAGTAATCCTCTTCTGATGTTTTGCCCTTTACCTTTTCGCTTTTAATAGTTTTTTCAGCTTCACTCATCAGTTTAGCTATATCATCGGGAGTTTCAGTTATTTTAGAATATAGGTCGCTGTCCTTCCCTGATATTCCTGAATCCTTGCTCTCCTTTGATATGGTATTAGTATTGTTTTCAGGTTTTTCATCTTTATCAGTGGAAAAATCAGTAAATTCCTGTTTTATTACCAAAGGCGAAAAAACAGTTACCACTGAACTGTTAAAAATCCCTATTTGATTTACAAATTTAGGCGCTAAGTTAACAACAAGTATGCCGACGCATATAAGCGACACAACATTTCCCAAAAATGCAATTAAATCCTTTTTCATAAAGTCACCATACAGTAATATTATACAAATATATATATGATGTAATTTGTCGCAATATACTACCCCACAAGAGAAAACAAGTCCTGTGCGCTGATATTTTTTTGAAGGCACACGTTTATAGTCATTCCTATAAGCTTTGCACCCTGCTCTGTAATCCTGTCAATTTCTCTGGGCGTAACAAACATCGGCTGACGTTCTGTTTCGTTTTTTAAAATCGAAGTAGAAACCACGGTAGGAATACCCATTGAAACCACGGGAACGCCCAAAGTGCTTTGGGAAATCTCGTACCTGTGATTGCCTACGCCCGAACCGGGAGAAATACCCACATCGGAAAGCTGTACGGTAGTGCCGAGTCTTTCGGGAGAAGATGCGGCGAGAGCATCTACAACTATTACGCAAGAGGGTTTTGTTTGCTCCACAACGCCTTTTATAATTTCGGCAGACTCAATTCCCGTATCGGCAAGAACGCCTGTGGCAAAGCCTGAAACATTAAAAAAATCTTTAAACATTTCGAGCCTGTTGTCGCTTAACAAATGTCTTGTAGCAAGGACGTAATTATTCACCTTTGGACCTAAAGCATCTGCGGTTATATCAAGATTTCCCACTCCGGCAACAAGCACAGAATTAATGTTTTCAGGAAGAAGCGACTTGAGTATTGCGGCAAGTTTGTCCAGCCTTCCGTCAAAAATATCAGTATCGCTGACAAATGACGGCACCTGACAGGTGACATACTTTCCCACAGGCTTGCCGATTGCTTTTGCCCCGTGATCATCAAGAACCGTTACAGTGGTGATAGAATTTTCCTCTGTGACCTTTACTCCTTGAATTTTTGTTTTATCAGCAGTCTCAAAACTTTCTACTGCCAAATCTGTTTGATTTACCACAAAATCACCCTTTTTAATAGTATTTTCAATAAAAGTATATCCAAAAACAAAAAAATACTTGCATTTTACAAAAAGGTGTGATAATATACATACGCATAAAAAACATAAAGGGGTCATTGCCCTTATAACTAAACCGCTTGGTAAAAGGAGTGAGAAATATGCCAAACATTAAGTCTGCTAAAAAGAGAGTAAAGGTAAACGCTACCAAGGCTGCTAACAACAAGGCTACTAATTCAGCACTTAAGACAGCTATCAAAAAGGCTAACGCTGCTATCGAGGCTAACGCTGAGGACAAGGACGTTCTCGTAAAGGCTGCTGTTAAAAAGATTGACCAGGCTGCTGCTAAAAATCTTATCCACAAGAACTGCGCAGCAAGAAAGAAGAGCAATCTTGCTAAAAAGGCTAACGCTTAATTATTGTTAAAACAGTTAAAAACAACTCCTGTTTTGCGACAGGAGTTTATTTTTTGTAAAGGTATTTATTATATGGATTTTATTTTTGAATTTTTTACCGAACTTTTCGGAGAAATTTTTATAAACAGTTTAAGCAAAAAGCAAAGAAAGATTATTGGATATACCACCCTTGCAATTTGCATCGTAGCTTTTTTAGTTGCAGGAACTATTATTATTGTAAAGGGCAAAACAGGTTTCGGCATTGCCTCTATCGGTGTAGGGATATACCTTTTTATACTTATGATAGGACTGATTAAGAAAAACAAAAAATAGTATTGCTTTTAGCCCTTGACTTTAAATTGTAATCACTTTATAATAGATACAGATACTTAAAGGGGGTAAACCAAAATGAAGTTAAAGAAGATTTTAAAGGTAATCAGCGTTATCGTGGCTCTTGTTGCCGTAGGCGCTGCAATATATGTTGCAATTCAAAAATTAACAGCTAAAAAAGAGCCGGAATATTTTGACGACAACGATTTCTTTGAGTGCGATAACGAGCTTGAAATAGTTGAGGCTAAAAAAGAAGAGGAAGCTCCTGTTGAAGAGGCTCCTGCAGAGGAGAAGTCCAAGAAAAAGGCAGCTCCCAAAAAGAAAGCTGCAAAGAAAACTGCAGAATAATTAATATCGCATAACAATCCTGTTGATACTTATAGTATTGACAGGTTTTTGTTTTAGCTAAGTAAGTGTGGTGAGAAGATGTATAAAAGCGGTCTTGTGCTGGAAGGCGGAGGAATAAGGGCGCTGTATGAAAGCGGCGTGCTGGATGCGTTTATTGAAAACGGAATTGAATTTCCCTATGTAATCGGAGTTTCTGCCGGGTCCTGCAACGGTGTTTCGTATTTAGGTAAAAACAAAGGCAGAATGAGAGATATTAATATCAATTATTCAGGAGATAAACGATATAAAAGCCTTAAATCTATTTTTAAAAACGGAGAATATTTGAATACCAAATGGGTTTTCGGAGAGCTTTCTTATAATTTGTTTCCCCTTAATCACGACGTTTACGAGAATTCAAATTCAGTAATGTGCGTTGCAGTTACAAATGCCTTGACAGGAAAGCCTGAATATTTTTATCCTAAAAGCCTTAGAAACGGCTGCGTGGAATTACAGGCAAGCTGTGCTATGCCTGTTATAACCAAAGCAGTTAAAATCGGCAAGGATTATTACTATGACGGCGGTCTTACTGATTCTATTCCCCTTGCAAGAGCCTTTGACGACGGGTGCGAAAAATGCGTTGTGATTTTAACACAGGACAGGTCTTTTGTTAAACAGCCAATCGGTCACGACAAGGTGGTAAACAGAGCCTTAAAGAAATATCCCCTTGTGGCAAAAGCTCTTGAGAACAGACATATTATGTATAACAAGCAAAGAGAATTTGTTTTTGAACAGGAGAAAAAAGGAAATGTTCTTGTAATCTGTCCCGAAACTCCTTTGCACTGCGGTACACTGACAATAACAACCCAGCGCCAGCAGGAAATTTACGATATGGGATATAAGCAGGGACTTGAAAGTATAGACAAGGTAAAAGAGTTTATAAGGTATTAAAAATAAAAAATGATGCGTATTTTAACGCATCATTTTTTTATGTGTTCAACAGGTATAAATCTTTCTAATAAGAATTCTAAAAACAAAACAGAAATCACTGCTCCCCAAAAACCTGTTTTAGTTATTTTGGCAAAAACAATTCCTGTAATTATTATCATCACAAGCAAAATCATTGACAAAAAGGAATTTGCTTTAAACTTTTCACCGCAAAATTTACATTGACAAGGCATATTATATCTGTATCCGATTTTACCTATAACGAAAATACCTTTCTTTTTACAGCATGGACATTCGTTATAAAAAACAGTTTCAATAATTTTTTTCATACATCACCTAACAAACATAATTTTTCGGTATAAAAGGGCAAAACCAGCATTTTTGTGTGGATAATCATTTGATTAATAAAAAGAAAAACAAATAACTGACTGTACTTTTATAATAATAAAATATTTTTCTTTAGTCAAGACAGACTAAAAGACCTCCGATTTGTCGGAGGTCTTTTGTTTACTTATTTGCTTCGCACTGACTGATTGTTTTTCTTGTTTGGAGAATACTTGTAGGAGTTACTGAAAACTCATCAAGTCCCCACTCTACAAGCTTGGGAATAAGGTTTACGTCTGCCGCAGCTTCGCCGCACATACCAACCTCGAT
>CALWVQ010000063.1 GCA_944385025.1 uncultured Eubacterium sp. | reverse complement strand
TAATTATGAGCGACTCTCTTTCAAAAATTCCTATCGGCAGACGAATTGCCAGAAAGACCCTTCGAATTGCAAGAGAAAATATAGTTTTCTCCCTTGCCGTTAAGCTTGTTATTATAGCAGGCAGTGCCGCAGGAATATTTGACGAAAATGCAATGTGGCTTGCCGTTTTCGGCGACGTGGGCGTTTGTCTTATCGCCATTGCAAACTCAATGAGAACGCTGATTGTAAGAAAGAAAAAGTCAAAATAAAAAAAGCCGTTGAGATTTATTTCTCAACGGCTTTTATTATGCCTTATTTAGTAGTTTAAGGTTATGCTTTTACAAATTCCTCGGCAACTTTTTCGATATTTTCAGCGCTTAAACCGAACTGCTTTAACAAATCAACAGCAGGACCGCTGTGGCCGAATTCGTCGTTTACGCCGATTCTCTTAACAGGAGTGGGGCATTTTTCGCTTAAGCAGGAGCAAACAGCCTCACCAAGACCGCCGATGATGTTGTGTTCCTCAACGGTGATAACTTTTCCTGTTTTCTTTGCTGATTTGATAACAAGCTCTTCATCAAGAGGTTTGATTGTGGAAATGTTAATAATTTCAGCGTCAATACCCTTTGCCTCAAGTGCCTTGCCTGCCTCGATAGCTTCGGCAACCATAAGTCCGTTAGCGATAATAGTAACGTCCTTACCCTCTTTAATAACTTCACCCTTGCCGATTTCAAACTTGTAGTCGTCGCTGTGGAAAACAGGCACTGCAAGTCTGCCGAATCTCAAGTAAACAGGGCCCTCATATTTATAAGCGGCTTTAACTGCCTGCTTTGCCTCAACGTCGTCGGCGGGGCAGATAACAACCATACCCGGAATAGACCTCATAAGAGCAAAGTCCTCGCAGCACTGGTGGCTTGCACCGTCCTCACCAACAGAAATACCTGCGTGAGTTGCGCCGATTTTAACATTAAGGTGGGGATAACCGATAGTATTTCTAACCTGCTCAAAGGCTCTGCCTGCGGCAAACATTGCAAAGCTTGATGCAAAAGGAACAAGTCCCATAGTGCTTAAACCTGCCGCAACACAAACCATATTAGCCTCTGCTATACCGCAGTTAATATGTCTGTCGGGAAATTCCTTTTTGAAAATTCCTGTTTTTGTAGCGGCTGAAAGGTCAGCGTCAAGTACAACTAAATTGTCAGCGCCCTCCTGTGCCAGCTCTTTTAATGCGTTGCCGTAGCTGTCACGAGTGGCAATTTTCTTAATATCTGCCATAATTACGCCTCCTCTATTTCTGCAAGCTTTGCTTTAAGCTCTGCCATCGCAATTTTGTATTCTTCCTCGTTAGGAGCTTTGCCGTGCCAGCCCACTTCGTTTTCCATATATGAAACGCCTTTGCCCTTAACTGTTTTCATAATGATTGCAAAAGGCTTTGTGCTGTTGTGGAAAGCGTCAAAAGCTTTTTCAAGCTCATCAAAATCATTGCCGTCAACGGTGATAACCTCAAAGCCGAAAGCCTTGAGCTTTTCGTCAACAGGCTCGGCGCTCATAACATCCTCACAGGCACCGTCAATCTGAAGACCGTTGCAGTCGATAATAACGCAGAGATTGTCAAGCTTATACTGGTTAGCAAACATAAGCGCCTCCCAAACCTGACCCTCTTCGATTTCGCCGTCGCCTAAAAGGGTGTAAACTCTGATTTTGTCGTTGCCTATGTATTTTGCACCCTTTGCCATTCCCACAGCGGTGCTGATGCCCTGACCCAGAGAGCCTGTGGACATATCAATACCCGGAACAGTGTTCATATTAGGATGACCCTGAAGATATGAGTCAATGTGACGCAGTGTGGGCAAATCCTCCACAGGAAAATATCCCTTGTAAGCAAGGGCACTGTAAAGGCCTGGAGCACAGTGACCCTTTGAAAGAACAAATCTGTCCCGGTCCTTTGCTTTTGGCTCTTTCGGATTAACGTTCATCTCTTTAAAATAGAGATATGCAAAAAGGTCTGCTGATGAAAGGCTTCCGCCGGGATGACCTGCTTTTGCGCCGTAGGTGCTCTCAATTATTCCCATTCTGATTTTGGTTGCATATGAGGAGAGCATTTTTTTAGTTTGATTGTCCATATTTATTCTCCTTTAACTAATTTGTGTATAAAAAGTATCAAGCACTAATTCCATAAGCTTATCCTCGTCGGGATAAAACTCGGCGAAAACAATGTCAGCGTTTTCCACATTTTCGCTTTTCTTCATTTCGCCCTCGATTGTGGCGGTTTCAAAATCGTTTATTCCCTTTGAAACAAGGAGGGACGCAAGATAAGTAGCGTCTGAAAGGGTGATATTTGTGGTGCTGTAATCCATAGCAGTATTGTAAAGCTTGCTTACAATACTGAAATCTTTCATTACCGCAGGGGCAAGCTGTGAGGCAAACGCCTTAATATACTGAACCTGTCTTGCCGTTCTGTTAAGAGATGCCTCAATATTGTCCATATCTCTTGTGCGAACATAAATTTCTGTTAAATCGCCTGTAAGGTGAACTTCGTCACCCTTGCTGATGTCAACATTTTTAAAATCATAAAGGGAAGTTACCGTTACTCCGCCGATAGCGTCGTTAATAGGTGCAATTCCGTTAAGGTCAAGGGCAAAGTACTTGTTTATAGGCACGTTATAGAGAATACGGCTTAATGATGTGATTACATTCTGTGCCGAAGTGTCCTTGCCGTTGCCGTAGGCAAAACTCAAACAAAGCTGTTTTTCCTCGCTTCTCAGGAAAGTACCCTTGTCGGAATACACGTCAACCTCTACCATAGTGTCACGGGGAACGGCAATAGCCTTTGTCTTGCCTGTTTTCGTGTTGATAGCCACTATAATATTTGCGTCTGCCTGACCTGCTGTTCCCACAAGTCCGTTGTCAAGACCCAGTTCTCTTTTGTCTACACCGATAAAGGCGATAGTTACAATGTCGCTGTTATAAACGTATTCTTCACCGTTATATGTTATTGTTTCCTCATAGTTTTCCTGTGTGGTAACATTTGCGGTGGTTCCCGTCATACTTTTTTTACCCTTTTGCTCAAGGACAAAAAACGTTCCTGCAATCGCCACGGCAAAAGCAACTATAATCGCCAGAATGCTGATTAACACTTTAGCTATAACAGGCATCTTCTTCTTTTTTGAAGAGTGGTGGCGGTGATGATGGTGGTGATGAGAGCCTGACGAATGGTGATGACGGTGAGAGCCTGATGAGTGATGGTGAGAGTCTGATGTAATACGGCTTGAAGACCCGCTTCGGTTAGCTGTTTTGTGCTCCGGTATTTCTTGCTCTGAAAGCTCCATTGTCGTCGGCACGGATTCTTTTCGGCGGGGGGTGCTTTTCAAGTTAATTTCCCCGTCAAAGTAAGTTTCCTGTGTTACATTTTCTTCTATATCAATAGGAAGGTCGTTGTCAAAACCCTCCAAATTAGGATCAATAGGTTTCTTCATCTTCTGTTAATACTCCGCATACTAAAAATCTGTTGCTTTTTTGATTTGTAATACAGGTGGATAAAACTACGATTTTACTGTTTTCGTCCACCGTGGTGTCTAAATCTGTTCTTACGTTTTTAAGCGCTGAACTTTCAGGGTTTAATACATAATTTTGCCACTCCTGTAAATCGGCAGGGTTTGCAAAGTTAAAATTATTCATAATGTGACGGTCGTCATACTTAAAGGCAGATATAATCTGATAAGTAAGACGCCTGCTTGGAGTGTAGATATAAAAATACTCGTTGCCGTTAAAAAACTCTTCGTCTTCAAAACGGTGCAAAGTGGTAAACATAGAGGAACCGTAGCCGTTATGGCCGTAAATAACTGTTACAGGGTCGCTGAAATCCTTGCTGTTTACCAGCTCTGTGTATATCGCGCCTTTGTCGGACCATTTTTTTGTCAGCGCATCACGTTTTAGGTAAAAACTGTCGTCGCTGGGGCTTTGAACAATAGGGTAATCAACCTCTGTGTTGCCAACTGTTATCCATGCGTAAATATCGCTGTTTTGAGACTGCAAAGTTTCAAAATCTATGGGGTTTTCCACCTTTTGATTTACCGTGGGGGTAGTGGTAGGTTGTGTTGTGGTTTCGGGAGGTGCGTTCAAACTCCTGTTGTAAAGCTGTATGCCAACAGTTATACCTGCAAAAACTACCGCAAAAACAACGATAAATATTACAGCAAGCTTTATCTTTTCATTTTTCTTTTTTTTGCCGTTGTCTTTACGGACGTAGGAAATTTCGTCGGTTTCCTTAAATTCGCCGTTGTCAAAATTGTTTTTGTTTTCCACGTTAAACACCCTCTTACTTAAAAAGAGCCTGTTTGCCGTAAAAGCAAACAGGCTTTTCCAATACTCAGTGATTTAATTATTCAGCGTCTTTCTTCTTTGCTGAAAGAACTGCTAAACCTGCCATTGCAAGAGCAACTGTTCCTGCAACTGCTGATGTAGCAATACCTGTATCAGGAGATTTTGTAGAATCGTTCTTGTCTGCATCTTCAACGCCTGTCATATCAACAATAGCATTAACAACAACACTGTCGCCGTCTACGGCTGCTTTAGCTGCTGCTGAAATGAAAGTGATTGTAAGAGAACCGTCTTCATTCTCGGTAGCAGTGTAGTCTGTGCCTGAAACAAAGC
>CALWVQ010000062.1 GCA_944385025.1 uncultured Eubacterium sp. | reverse complement strand
GCAAAGTGGAATAATCAGCTTTAAGCTGTGAAGCAAAATCGCCGGCAGCTTGGTACAAGTCTTTGTTTGTAACGCTTACGGTAACAGTAGAGTTTTCCGTATCAATACTCTTTATTTCAATATCAAGGTTTTCAAATATAGCTTTTCCTAAATCTACAAACTGCTGATGCTCCTTAGCGTATCCCATAATTATGCTCAGGGTTGAAGAATCTACATATTTTTCAAGGTCTTCTGTGTTAAACTCTTTCAAAGCGGTTTCAACTACTGTAACAGTTTCAGTAATGTTTTCTTCTGTCATATCGGCGTTCGGACCGCTGCAGGCGCAGAAACTGACAGCAATTATCACAGCGCACATAATGAAGCTTAACAATTTTTTCATTTTAAACACGTCCCTTTTTGTTTTATCAATCGCCATATATTATATATAATAAAAGGATTTTTGGCAATACTAATTAAAATTATTATAAAAAAATTGCATATTTAAGTTATATGTGGTATAATCAACAGGATTTGACACACTATATGGCATACATATTTTATACGGCAATTTTTTGTAATGAATTTTAGGATTGTGAAAATGAAAGATTTTATAAAATTATACTTTGGACCTACAAAATTTAAACGGCTGTTTGACATATTTGCATCATTTTTTGCACTTATACTGCTGTCGCCTGTTTTTTTGGTGATTTGCATTGCAAATCTCCTTACGCCGAATACAAGCGTTTTTTTCTCTCACGAGAGAAGAGGAAGAGGCGGCAAGCCTTTTACAATTTACAAGTTTCAAACTATGTATAACGGAACTCCTAATCTTGCTACGGCAGATTTGGAAAATCCCGAACAATATATTACCAAAGTGGGTAAGTTTTTGAGAAAAACCAGTCTTGACGAACTTCCCCAGCTTTGGAACATACTGAAAGGCGATATGAGTTTTGTAGGACCAAGACCACTTATTTCGTCTGAAATGAGGGCTCATAGGTTAAGGCTTGAATACGGTGTGTACCGTTATCGACCGGGGCTTACAGGTCTGGCTCAAATAAGCGGACGCGATGAGCTTTCCCTTATGAAAAAAATGAAGTATGACAAGCTTTACTGCGATAACTGGTCCATTAAGCTTGATATTGTAATACTGCTTAAAAGCGTAGGCGTATGCGTTAAGCAAAAAGGTTTCCGCGAGGGAACAATTCACAGAAGATAATTATTGTATTACGGAGTATTTTTATGGAAAGAAATTTTATCGACGGTTACACCGAATGGCAGTCTAATCCGGAAATAGTGGGGGTAAACAAACTTCCCCAGCACGCTACTTTTATGCCTTATGACTCTCTTGAAGAGGCTAAAAAGGCAGACCGCTATGCCTCCTCCCGTTGTAAACTTTTAAACGGCAAGTGGAAATTCAAGCTTTACAAAAACTATGCTTATAAACCTACGGATTTTGCACAGCCTCATTATGATTCACATAACTGGGACACCGTTATTGTGCCTTGCTCTTGGCAGATGCAGGGATATGACCAAAATCAGTATTGTAATGTACGTTACCCTTGGGAAGGAAGCGAAGATATTTGCCCTCCGAATGCGCCTACAAAGCACAATCCCGTAGGCTGTTACATAAAGAAGATAAATGTTAATAAAACACTGCTTTCAAAGAGAGTTGTAATATGCTTTGAGGGCGTTGAGTCTGCATTTTATCTCTATGTAAACGGTGAGAGAATCGGCTATTCCGAGTCTACGTTCCACCGTGCAGAGTTTGACATTTCAAAATATCTTGAGGAAGGCTCAAACACAATTGCAGTTGAGGTTTACCGCTGGTGTACCGGCTCTTGGCTTGAGTGTCAGGATATGTGGCGTCTGGGCGGTATATTCAGGGACGTTTATATCTATACTACCGAAAAAGAGTATATCCGCGACTTTACAGTAGTTGCAAAGCCTGACGACAGCCTTACTGACGGTTATATCGACGTGCTTGTTAAGACTAACGGCACTTACGAAAGCCTCAGCGTTGATATGAGCATTTTAGACGGGGACGGAATTACCGTTGCCCTTGATACCCAGTACGCCGATGAAGACCATAACACAAAACTTAAGGCAATTGTCACTGACGTAAATCCTTGGTCATCAGAGGACCCGTATCTTTATACTCTTGTACTTACCCTTAAAAATAACGGCACTCCTATTGAATATATCAGCCAGAAAATCGGTTTCAGAACTGTTGAAATTAAGGACGGTATTATCTGCATTAACGGCAAGAGAGTTATTTTCAAGGGAACTAACAGACATGAGTTTGACTGTAAAACAGGCAGATATATTTCAGAAGAGGTAATGCGTTACGATATTGAGATGATGAAAAAGTCAAATATGAACGCTGTTCGTACCTCTCATTACCCTAACTGCCCTCGTTTTCTTGAACTTTGCGACGAATACGGTCTTTACGTTGTTGATGAAAATAATATGGAAACGCACGGTACAGGCTGGTCAAAAATTATAGGCTGTCCTCAGCTTCCAGGCTCCCGTCCCGAATGGGAAAAGGCTTGTATGGAGAGAATTAAGGCTACATATAACCGTGACAAAAACGTTACAAGCGTAGTTTGCTGGTCTTTGGGAAATGAGTCCTTGGGCGGAGAAATTCCAAAGAAAATGTATAAGTATATTAAGCAGGCTGACCCAACTCGTTTTGTTCATTACGAGTGCTGGAGAGCTCCTGACGAAGATGAACTTTCCGACGTTAAGTCAAGAATGTATCCCTATGCCGAAGAACTTGAAGAGTATGCTGTAACTCAGCGTGACGGCAGACCGTTTATCCTGTGCGAATATACTCACGCTATGGGTAACTCCTGCGGTTCTACTGACGAATATACAAGACTTTGGGATAAATACCCTTGCCTTCAGGGCGGATTTGTCTGGGACTGGGTTGACCAAAGTATCCTTACCACCGACGAAAACGGTGTAGAGTACCTTGCTTACGGCGGCGATTTCGGCGAAAATCCTCACGACGGCCATTTCTGCGGCAACGGACTTCTTTTCGGCGACAGAAAGGTTACACCGAAACTTGCAGAAATCAAAAAGCTTTATCAGTATGTTCAGTTTAATGCGGTTGATGCTCAAAAGGGTATTATTGAGATTAAGAATAAGTATATGTTCACAAATCTTGATGAGTTTGAGCTTTACTGGAAACAGAGCAGCGACAAGGGCATATTGTGCGACGGAGTTACTGAGGTAAAGCTTGCTCCCGGTGAAAAAACAGTAATCGACCTTGAACTCAGCAAGGTTACCAGCAACGAATGTTACCTTGATCTTGAACTTCGTGTTAAAGATGACACTTCTTGGTGCGAGGAGGGTCACGTTGTTGCTTACGAGCAGTTTGTAATCAATGAGTTTGAAAACACTTATGATGAGCTTGAAACAGGCGACAAACTGATTGTGAATGATACTTACGGCTCGCTTCGAGTTATCAGCGATGATATTAATATAAGATTTGAAAGAAGAGAGCGCAATCAGCTTTATTCAATCAAAGTCGGCGGTGAAGAACTTTTGCAGGCTCCTATGCGCCTTAATTTCTGGAGAGCACTGACGGATAACGACAGAGGAAACCGTGCAGGCTCAAGACTTGGCTGCTGGAGAGATGCGGGAGATACACCGGGTATTTACAATAATACAAAGTGGTCTATTGAAAGTTATAAAATTCTTGAAAATGATAAGAAAGTTGTAGTTATCAGCAGTGCAACAATATGCACCCAGCCTGAATGTAAAGCTACCGTTATATACACTATTACGTCAAAGGGTATGGAGGTTGACCTTCAGTTTAATCCTGACCCGTCGCTTCCCGAAATTCCCGAAGTGTCTGTTTTGTTTGAACTTCCTGCTGATTTTGAGGACGTAACATATTTGGGTATGGGCCCTGAAGAAAACTATATCGACCGTGCAAACGCCGCAAGGCTTGGGGTTTACAGCACAACTGTAAGCGATATGTGGGTGGATTACCTTAAACCACAGGAGTGCGGCAACCGCACAGGCGTAAGATATGCAACTCTTGTTGGCAAGAAAAAGGTATTTTCAGTTGTAGCAGAGCCTCAAATGGAATTTAACGCCTGCCATTATCTGCCTAAAGAAGTTGAAAACGCTTGGCATAAGAAAGAACTTCCCGAAATTAACAAGACAGTTGTACGCCTTATTGCAAGGCAGCAGGGCGTAGGCGGACGTGACAGCTGGGGCGCTCACTGCAGCGAAATCTATAAGAATAAGACCGATAAAACTTACAGACTTAAATTTCAAATTAGATTTTAACACTATTTGTAATAAAAATTAAACTTGACTTTTTACATTAAAAGGAATATATTTTATTTTATCACCATAGTATATTTAAAACGGCGGTGTTTTTGCGCCGCCGTACTGATGAATAAGAGAGGATTTTTATGAAATCTATAAAAGAAACTGCCATTACTTTTGCAGTAAAGGAAGCAGTTAAGTACGCAAGAAAAGACTTTAACAAAAACGCTCCTAAAATATTAAGCCTTCTTGAAATGGCTGACGTAAAAAAGGTAAACAGAAGCACATATGCCGGTCTTCATAAGGTGCTTGACGATCCCGACAATAACTGGATGAGATTTGCAAAGAGTCTTGTTTGCGACACTAATGAGGATGTTCTCAATAAGATGATACCTCCTATGATGAATGTAGCAATCAACAGCTACTCTATCAGAATGGAAAATATTGAAAAGTACGGCTGTAACGTGCCTTGGGCTATCCTTATGGATCCTACTGCTGCCTGCAACCTTAAGTGTAAAGGATGCTGGGCTGCGGAATACGGTCATCAAAGTTCTCTTTCCTACGATGATTTGGCAAGAATTATCGCACAGGGTAAAGAGCTTGGCACTTATATGTACCTTTATACAGGCGGCGAGCCTACAATGAGAAGAGCAGACCTTATGCGCCTTTGCAGAGAAAATCCCGACTGTGTATTTATGAGCTTTACAAACGGCACTCTTATTGATGACAGCTTTGCAGACGAAATTTGCGAGGTGGGTAACTTCTTCCCTGCATTCTCTATCGAGGGATATGAGGAGGAAAACGATTTCCGCCGCGGCGAAGGTGTTTATAAAAAAGTTTGCGAGGCTATGGCAAGACTTAAAAAGAGAGGTATGCCTTTCGGCGCTTCCCTTTGCTATACAAGCAAAAATATTGATGTTCTTTCTTCAGACGAATATATGGATTGGCTTATCGACCAGGGTGTAAAATTTGCATGGTTCTTTACCTATATGCCAACAGGCAACGGCGCTGTAACCGAGCTTATGGTAAATCCAGAGCAGAGAGCTCTTATGTATAAGAAAATGCACGAGTGGAGAAAGACAAAGGCAATTTTTGCCCTTGATTTCTGGAATGACGGCGAGTATGTTCAGGGCTGTATTGCCGGCGGACGTCACTATTTCCATATTAACGCCAACGGCGACTGCGAGCCTTGTGCTTTCGTTCACTATTCAAATGTAAATATTAAAGAATGTTCTGTGCTTGACGCACTGAGAAGTCCGCTCTTTATGGCTTACAAGAAAAATCAGCCGTTTTCAAACAATATGCTTCGTCCTTGTCCTGTGCTTGACAACCCCGGCGCTATCAGCAAAATGGTTAGTGAAACAGGCGCATATTCAACGGAAATGGAGCATCCGGAGTCTGCAAACGAGCTGTTTGACAAGACAATTACTGCTGCAAAGGCTTGGAAGGTTAAGGCTGACGAGCTGTTTGACCGCGATAAGTTTATTGCTAATCACATTAAGGATGAAAATATGTATAACTACGAAATTCCTGATGAGGAAAGACTTTTCAGCGAGTTTGAAAAGACTGAAAACACTGAAGAGAAATAGTTATAAAATTTACAGCGTACAGGGGGTACTTTCTCCTTGTGCGCTTTTTTGCCTTTAGATTTTAAAATTTAGGAGAGATAAAATTATGAATACGGGACTGCTTATTGCAATGGCTGTTTTGGTAGTTATGTCGGCGTTTTTCTCCGGCTCCGAAACTGCGTTTTCCTCCCTTAACAAAGTAAAGCTTAAAGCTATGATGAGAGAGGACAGAAACAATAAGTCCATAGAAAAAACTCTTGCCCTTGCAGAAAAGTACGACGTGGTTCTTTCCACGGTGCTTATCGGCAACAACATTGTTAATATTGCGTCAACCTCTATTGCAACCCTGTTTTTTACAGGGCTTTTAGGGGACAACAGCGACTTGGGCGCAACGGTGTCAACTGTTGTAATGACTATCGTAGTGCTTATTTTCGGTGAGGTTTCACCAAAAGCGTTGGCAAAGGAAAAGGCGGAAAAGGTGGCTATTGCAGTTACTCCCATTATTAATTTCTTCACCATAATATTTGCCCCTCTTAACCTGTTTTTCCGCGGCTGGAAATATATTTTAAGCAAGATTTTCAAAACACGCTCCGTTTCCACCGTTACTGAAGAAGAGCTTAAAACGTATGTTGACGAGGCTCATACAGGCGGCGAAATCGACGAAAACGAAAGCGAACTTATCCGCTCATCTATCGAGTTTGACGATATTGCGGTAGCAGATATTTTAGTGCCCAGAGTTGACGTGGAGGCAGTTGACAAATATGCTCCCCTTGATGAGATTGAAAGAGTTTTCAACTCCACAAATTTCAGCCGTCTGCCTGTATATATTGATGATATTGACAACATTGTGGGCGTTATTCACCAGCGCGATTTTGAAAGCGCAAGAAGACGTAATCTGAAATCTTTAAGGACAGTCATTAAGCCTGTTCCTATGGTTAGTCCCGATACAAAAATTTCAAAACTTTTGAGAATTTTACAGAAAAATAAAACCCACCTTGCCGTTGTAATCGACGAATTCGGCGGTACAGAGGGCATAGTAACTCTTGAGGATATTCTTGAAGAGTTGGTAGGCGAGATTTGGGACGAGCACGACGAGGTTGAAATCGATATTGAACAGGTAGGCAAAAACGAATATATCGTTCAGGGCGGTATGTCCATAGACGAGTTCTATAAATTCTTTGATATTTATAAAGAGGAAAAAGATATTTCCACCGTAAACGGCTGGGTTATGATGAATACCGATAAAATTCCCGAGGTGGGGGACAGCTTTAAGTATGAAAATCTTACCGCAGAGGTGGTAAAGGTTGACGGAAAACGAGCAGAAGAAATTAAAATTACTGTTGAGGAAGAAGAAAATGCTATTCAGGAGGAAGAAGGAGTTTAACTCCTCAAACTATGATTTTTTAATCGTAGGGCTGGGAAATCCGGGCGCCAAGTATGAGATGACAAGACACAATGCGGGTTTTCTTGCTATGGACCTTTTTGCCATAGAGGACGGCTTTGAGATAAAAAAGCTTAAACACCACGCTCTTGTGGGTGAGGTTAAAATAGGTGAGCACCGCTGTCTTGTAATGAAGCCCCAGACTATGATGAACAACAGCGGAGAGGCTGTGGGCGAGGCGGCAAGGTTTTATAAGATACCGGCAGAAAATATTATAGTAGTATATGACGACGTATCGCTTGACGTGGGTCATACCAGAATAAGAAGAAAAGGCTCTGCAGGCGGTCATAACGGAATTAAAAGTATTATCGCTCATTTGCAAAGCGAGAATTTTCCGCGAGTTAAAGTCGGAGTGGGCAAAAAGCCTAATCCCGAATACGATTTAGCAAGCTGGGTGCTTGGCAGATTTCCCAAAGAACAGGAGCCTGATTTAAAATCGGCTCTCGAAAACAGCACCAAGGCAGTAAGACTGATTGTTTCGGGTGAGATTGACAGGGCAATGAATTTGTATAATTCGTAAGGGATGCGTTTTATGTCGTGTTTTTCTAATGAATTTAATAAAAGCGCTGAATTTAAGGACCTCAGCAGGAGTGTTGACAAGGGCAATTCTCCTGTTGGGGTTATCGGCATTAGTGACGTTGCAAAGTGTATGCTGATACATTCCCTTTGCCAAAAGGGAGAGAAAGCCTTTATAATCACTCCCGACGAGGCTACTGCCGTTAAGGTTCAGGAGAGCTTGAGCCAGCTCCAGAATGGAGTTTTACTTTATCCTGCAAGGGAGTTGACTTTTGTAGAGGTTAAAGGCGTCAGCAGGGAGTTTGAGCATATAAGACTGGGTGTCCTGTCGAAAATTTTACAGGGCAGTTATACAGCAGTAGTAATGTCTGCCGCCGCTGCCTGTCAGTACACTATTCCTCCTGAAGAGCTTAAACGCAGAACGTTTACCATATCGGTAAATGATGAGATTAATATAAAAGAGCTTGAGGAAAAATTAGTCCTTGCAGGGTATACAAGATTTGACCAGGTTGAAGGTACAACCCAGTTTGCCGTAAGGGGCGGAATTATAGATATTTTCCCATCTTTTCGCGACGAGCCTGTTAGAATTGAGCTTTGGGGCGACACGGTAGACACTATTTCCTCCTTTGATGTTGATACCCAAAGAAGAAATGAAAGTATCGATGCTGTGGAGATTACTCCTGCCAACGAGGTGCTTTTTGAAAGCAACGAGATACTGATAGATAAAATTGAAAAGGTGGCAAAGTCCCTTAAGGGAAAGGCAATCAAAGCGAGAGAAAAGCTTTATGCCGACTGCGACAGGCTTCGCGGTGGCGTTTCCATTGCCTGCCTTGACAAATATCTGCCCCTTTGTTACGACTCCAAGGGCATTTTTGATTATTTTGACGGCAGACTTTTTGTGGTTGAAAGCGGCAGGGTAAAGGAACGCTTTTTAAAACAGGAAAAGCTGAATTTAGAGGATTTAAAATGGTATGTGGAGGACGGTACCCTCTGCAAAGGACTTGATAAGTTCAGTCTGAATTTTGACGAACTTACGGGGTATTATCAAGAACTTAACGCTGTTTATATGGACAGTCTGCCAAGAGGAAGCTTTGATACTCCTGTATCTCATCTTGCAAACTTTACAATGCAGAGCTTTAATGCTTGGAGCGGTACGCTTACCCAGCTTAAAGAGGAGCTTTTCGGCTTTGTAAAGGGCGGTTACACCGTGTGCATTATGGCGGGAACGGTGCGTGCCGGCAAGGCTCTTGCCGAAGATATACGAGATATGGGCTATGACGCCGTGTTCTTTGAAAATCCACCTGAAAAGTTTCAGCCGAAATGCGTTAATGTTATTACGGGAACGATGGCAGGGGGATTTCAGTTCAGTCAGATTAAATTTGCCCTGCTTACCCACGCAAAATCATCTCAGGGCAAGACAAAAAAGAAAAAGGTTTCTTCAAAAAATGCCATTCACTCCCTTGATGAACTTGAAGTAGGGGATTACATTGTTCACAATATTCACGGTATCGGCGTTTTTGAGGGCATAAACGCTCTTGAAATCGACAAGGTTAAAAAGGATTATATAAAAATCAGCTATGCCAAGGGTGACACTCTTTACGTTCCCGTAACACAGCTTGATTTGGTTTCAAAATACATCGGTCCGAAAGAGGACACAAGGGTTAAGGTTAACCGTCTCGGCTCTCCCGAATGGAAAAAGACAAAGGCGAGAGTGCGTTCTTCCGTTCAGGATATGGCGAAGGAACTTACTGCCCTTTACGCCAAAAGAATGAGTACACAGGGTCACGCCTTTATGGAGGACAGCGACCTTCAGCGTGAATTTGAACTGCGCTTTATGTATGACGAAACAGACGACCAGTTAAGGTGCTGTGAAGAAATTAAGTCGGATATGGAGAAAAAAGCTCCTATGGACAGACTTTTGTGCGGCGACGTTGGTTTCGGAAAAACAGAGGTTGCATTAAGAGCTGTATTTAAGTGCGTCAGCGAAAGTAAACAGTGCGCCATTTTAGTGCCTACAACTGTTCTTGCAATGCAGCATTATCAAACGGCGCTGAAAAGGTTTGAGCCTTATCCCGTAAATATTGAAATGCTGTCCCGTTTTGTTCCTGCCTCAAAGCAAAAGGAAATCCTTAAAAGGCTTGGGGAGGGCAATGTAGATGTGCTTATCGGCACTCACAAGCTTTTAGGTAAAAGCATTAAGTTTAAGGATTTGGGACTGCTGGTAGTTGACGAGGAGCAGCGTTTCGGAGTGGCTCAAAAGGAGAAAATTAAAGAGAAATTCCCAAAGGTTGATGTGCTTACTCTGTCTGCAACCCCTATCCCGCGTACTCTTAATATGGCTATGAGCGGTATTAGGGATATGAGTATTATTGAGGAGGCGCCGGGTGAAAGACAGCCTGTACAGACTTATGTTGTGGAATATGACGCAGATATTGTTGCCGAGGCGATGGAAAGGGAAATTAACCGCGGCGGTCAGTGCTATTATCTTCATAACAATGTGGAAACTATTGAGCATAAAGCCTCTCAAATCAAAAAGGCTCTGCCTGACGCTACTGTGGGAATTGCCCACGGCAAAATGAGCGAGGAACAGCTTTCACAGGTTTGGAACAGCCTTATTGCAGGGGAAATAGATATTCTTGTTTGCACCACTATTATTGAAACGGGAGTGGACGTTCCTAACTGCAACACCTTGATTATTGAAAATGCCGATCGTTTAGGTCTTGCCCAGCTTCACCAAATTCGCGGCAGGGTGGGCAGGTCGTCAAGACGTGCTTATGCTTACTTTACATTTACACGGGGCAAAGAGCTTACGGATATTGCCCAAAGACGACTTGAGGCAATCAGAGAGTATACGGAATTCGGCTCAGGCTTTAAAATTGCTATGCGTGACCTTGAAATCAGAGGTGCAGGCTCTCTTTTAGGCAATAAACAGCACGGTCATATGGAGGCGGTGGGATACGATATGTACCTTAAACTGCTGGAAGAGGCTGTGGCTATGGAAAAGGGCGAGCTGAAAGAGGAAGAGGCGGAAGAAGAAAAGGAATGTCTTATCGACGTGGCTATCGACGCCCACATTCCCGACGATTATATTACCTCTACCGCCCAACGCCTTGCCGTCTACAAGCAGATTGCAAATATTAAATCTGACGCAGACGCTAACGACACCTATGACGAGCTGACCGACAGGTTTGGCGCTCCGCCCTCTGCTGTCTGGGGTCTTATTGAAATTGCCCTTTTGCGTAATATGGCGCTTGATTTAGGCGTTACCGATATTATTCAGCGAAACGGGTCGTTACTGTTTTACAGCAGTGATGTGGATATTAAAACCGTGGCAATACTAAATGCGTTTATGAAAGGACGTGTTACCCTGTCGGCAGGAAAAAGACCCTATGTTGCAGTAAAACTGTCAAATGACGAGGCAAATATAGAAACAATGAGGGAAACCCTTAAAATAATGAAACAGGCAAAAGAGCATAAAGCAAATCTGCCCGAATAAGAAAAAGGAGTTAAGACAGATGTCTTAACTCCTTTTAGCTGTATAATTATAATTCGTTTGGAATAAATGCCTTGTGAACGGCGCTTACTGCTCTGTCGGCAGCCTCTGCGTCGATAACAACAGAAATCTTGATTTCAGATGTAGAAATCATCTGGATATTGATGTTTGACTCGTAAAGCGCCTCAAACATTTTTGACGCTGTGCCGGGATGTGACTCCATACCTGCACCTACGATTGACACTTTAGCAACCTCGGTGTTGCACTTGATTGTGCAGTTGTCAAGCATATCCTCAAGAAGCTCAACTGCAACAGGACCGTTGTCTTTGCTTACTGTAAATACAAGATCCTTTGTGCCGTCTCTGCCGATTGACTGAAGAATGATGTCAACATTTATGTTCTTTGAAGAAAGCTTTGAGAAAATTTTAAATGCGATACCAGGGGTATCCTGTAAGTTTAATATTGAAACAAGGGCTACGTCCTTATCCTTTGTAACGCC
The DNA here is from genome assembly GCA_944385025.1 of uncultured Eubacterium sp. Taxonomy (GTDB): domain Bacteria; phylum Bacillota; class Clostridia; order Oscillospirales; family Acutalibacteraceae; genus Eubacterium_R. Next base: position 20,571 of record CALWVQ010000062.1, on the reverse strand, counting down.
TCTGATTAACATTTTTTCCATTTTTGCTACCTCCTTAACGATAGTTCCCGGAACAGGATTAAGTGATGATAAAACTTCAAGCTCTACGCCGTATTTCTTTGCCATTTCTACTGAGCGGTTGTTAAGCACCTGTGCGCCCAGAGTAGCAAGCTCAAGCATTTCGTCATATGTGATTTCCTTAAGCTTTTTAGCATTTTCGACTTTTCTCGGGTCAGCGGTGTAAACGCCCTCAACGTCGGTGAAAATCTGACATTTGTCAGCCTTAAGAGCAGCCGCAATGGCAACTGCTGAAGTGTCAGAGCCGCCTCTGCCCAAGGTGGTCAGGTCGTCGTATCTGTTGATACCCTGAAATCCTGCTACAACTACAATGTTGTGCTTTGCGATTTCTGCCTGAAGTCTGTTAGGTCTGATGTTTTTAATTCTTGCAGCGGTGTAAATTGAATTTGTGTTAAATCCTGCCTGCCAGCCTAAAAGACTGATAACAGGGAAGCCAAGCTTTTCAATAGCCATTGCAAGAAGTGAAATTGAAATCTGCTCGCCTGCGGTGAGGAGCTGGTCCATCTCTCTCTTTGCGGCGTTAGGATTAATTTCGTTTGCCTTTTCAATTAAATCATCGGTGGTATCGCCCTGTGCCGAAACAACAACGATTACGTCGTTGCCCTTCTTATAGGTATCCGTTACGATACGGGCAACGTTCATTACTCTTTCAGCGTTGGCAACTGATGAACCGCCGAATTTCTGAACTATAAGTCCCATAGCAAAAATCCTCCTGTATTAATAGTTTGTAACTTTGATTATATTGATTACCTCAATGTCCTTAAGCTTTTTCTTAAGCTGATTTTCGGTCATTCTGTCGGTAATAAATGCAATTTCGTCTGACGGCTGACCTTTTCTTGAAAGGTACTTTACGTCTGAAAATACGCTGCCTATTTCACTGCAAGACGCTTTTGCTCTTACGTAGAATGGCATTTCGATACTGCTCTTGTAGTCTACTACATAGTCCTCTTCGCCAGCACCCCAACCGAATATCTTCTTCCTTTCGGTATGTTTTGCACAGTCCATAATATCGGCAACAACAGCAGAAGCTGTGGGCAGTTTACCTGCGCCCGGACCGTAGAAGCATACGTCGCCTACAGCGTCGCCTCTTACAAGGATTGCGTTGAATACGTCCTTAACCGACGCAAGCTGTGAACCGTTATATACAACGGCAGGGCTTACAAAAGCGGCAATCTTGTCGTCGCTGATGTATTTGATTTGACCCAAAAGCTTGATTACACCGCCGGCAGAAGCGATATAAGAAACATCCTCAAGAGTAATATTTGAGATACCCTCGGTTTCAACCTGTGAGGGATAAACGTGCTTTCCGAATGCAAGAGAAGCAAGGATACAAACTTTTCTGCAAGCGTCGTGACCCTCCACGTCTGCGGTGGGGTCTTTTTCTGCATAACCCTTTTCCTGTGCGATTTTAAGAGCGTCCTCAAAAGACATTCCCTGCTCAATCATCATAGTAAGGATAAAGTTTGTAGTGCCGTTTAAAATACCGGCAATGCCCTCAATGTTATTAGCTGCAAGGCACTGGGTAATTGGTCTGATAATAGGAATACCGCCGCCTACCGACGCCTCAATAAGATAGTTTACGCCGTTTTCTTCGGCTGCTTTAAGAAGCTCAAGACCTTTTTGAGCCACAAGCTCTTTGTTTGATGTTACAACGCTCTTTCCTGCTTTAAGGAGTTTCATTGTAAAGTCAAATGCGGGATTTACACCGCCCATAGTTTCTGCAACGATTTTGATTTCATCATCATTTAAAATATCGTTGAAGTCTTTTGTAAAAGCACTTTCGTGAGGGTCGCCCGGAAAGTCGCGCAGGTCGAGAATTCTCGATACCTCAAGAGCCTCGCCGCCTATACGTTTGGGAATAACGTCGCTGTGAGTTTCAATAACCTCCACTACGCCGCTTCCTACTGTTCCGTAGCCCATAACTGCAATTTTCATATGTTTAACCTCCTGTACTAACTCATTGATACGGAATTTACACCCTTAACGCCTTTTATGTTTTTGAGAAGAGCGTCGGTGCTTATTTCCATTTCAGTTATTCTTACCGTTACCGAAACGTCCGCCACAGAGTGAACGGGTACGCTTTGGCTGACAGATAAAACATTTGCTCCTGCCACATAAAGCTCGTTCATTAAAGCAGATAACACTCCGGCATTATCTTTAAGCTTTGCGTTAATGGTAACAGTTTCTTCGCTGTTTTCTGCGTTGTATTCAAATATAGAGTCCTTGTATTTATAGTATGCACTTCTTGATATTCCTGCCATTTTCGCTGCCTGAGAGGCAGAAGTTGCTTCTCCTGAAGCGAGGTAATTCTTTGCCTCAATAACCTTTGAAAAGACAGGGGGCAGTATATTTGAATTAACTAAAAAATAATTTATTTTGCTCATACAAATCTGTCCTCCACACACGTACACTTGTTTTGCTGTGAAAAACACTTTACTATATTAGCAAAAAATTTCCAAAGTATCAAGCCCTAATTTGAAAAAATTATTAATAAATCGAATTTTTACTTGATAAAAGCCTGTTATTGAATTAGAATAAAAATGAAAATAAATTAATAAAGGAAACAAATTTATGACAGAAAAGGTTAGAAAAAGAAGAGATGCAATCATAAATGTTGCCTTTTTAGCAATGGTTTTTGGACTTATATTTCTTTTCTTCAAATACTGTTTTGGGATTGCGTCGCCGTTTATCGTTTCGTTCTTTTTTGCCGTTATTCTTCAAAAGCCTTTGAGGTGGCTGGATAAAAGAACAAAAAATAAGTGTCACGGCTTAATGTCAATTTTACTTGTATTTTTCTGCCTGCTTATTATTTTAGGACCTGTTGTTCTTATTTTAACACTGATAGGCAGAGAAATTTCAAATTTCATAGGATTTATTTCAGAGCAGTTAAACGATATTCCCAATATGCTTGCTACACTGCAAAACGAGTTAATAAAGTTTTTGGATTTTTTGCCTGAGGATATTTATACAACGGTTTCAGATTCTCTTACCCAGTTTTTCGGCAGACTTATAAACAATTTCAGTATGGACGCTTTAGATGAACTTGGAGTTGATATTAAGTCCATCGCTACGGGACTTACCACAGGTATCAGCGGTGTGTACAGCGTGGTTAAGAACATTCCGTCGATTCTTATCGGTGTTGTTATCGGTGTTGTGGCGTGGATATTCTTTACAAAGGATTACCGCTATATCGTAAACTTTATCAAACTTCAGCTTCCCGACAGCAAAAAAAATCTGTTAAGCGACTTTAAGCAGATTTTTTCAGACACAGTTTTAAAAATGATTAAAGCCTACGCTCTTATAATGTTTATAACATTCTGCGAGCTGTTTATAGGTTTTACGATTTTAAATGCAATCGGCGTTTCAAACAACAACTATGCGGCGATTATTGCAGCAGGCATTGCCATATTTGACATTCTTCCTGTTGCCGGTTCGGGCGGCATATTGATTCCTTGGATGATTATCAGCTTAATTATGGGAAATGTAGGTCAGGCAATAGGTCTTTTGGTGATCTATATTGTCATCTCTGTTATAAGGCAGTATATTGAGCCGAAAATTGTAGGTACTTCTTTGGGCGTTCATCCTATTGTAACTCTTGCAGGGCTTTATTTCGGTTTAAAACTGTTCGGATTTATGGGAATGTTTATTGTTCCTATAACAGTTATGACTATCAAGGCGTTTAACGACGCGGGAAGAATCCATCTTTATACTTCTCCCGACAGAAATTGATAACTAATATATATATGTATATACTGATTCAGACCTGAAATTTTTCAGGTCTGTTTTTTTTATTTTTCCAAAAACTCCTAATTGATTTGGCGTATATAAATCTGTAATATGTGCAAAATATTACAGATAAATTTACAATAATTTAGGAGTGGATTTTATGAAAGCAACAGGTATCGTTAGAAGAATTGACGATCTTGGCAGAATTGTAATACCAAAGGAAATAAGACGTTCTTTCAGAATTAAGGAGGGCGACCCTCTTGAAATATTTACAGACGCAGAGGGAGAAGTAATTTTTAAAAAATATTCTCCTATCGGCGAGCTTTCAAATTTTGCAAATCAGTATGCAGAGGTGCTTCACAAAAACGGCGGACTGCCTATTGCAATTATGGATAACGACCACGTTATTGCCGCATCGGGTTTGAGCAAAAGAGAAATTCTTGAAAGACGAGTTACAAAAAATCTTGAAGAGCTTATGGAAAACAGAGCAATCCACATTTCCACCCAACAGGTGCCCAGTATTAATGCCATTGAAGGCTATAACAGAAAGGCAAGCGTAGTTTATCCGATTATTTACGGCGGAGATGTAAGCGGAGCGGTGGCTCTTATTGAGGATGACAACCGAACTCTTCCCAGCGAAAGCGATATTAAGCTTGTTCAAGTTGCAGCGGCGTTTTTAGGAAAGCAAATGGAGTAAAGCTTTGTTAATATTGCACAAAAATATAATGATAACTTTGTGCAATGTGTTACATAGGTAGAAAGTTGCTTTGTTCTATTGATTTTTGATTTTTATTGCATATAATGTTCACATAGAGAGGAAAACAGCGAGGTAGTTTTGAGGTACTGATATGAAAAAAGTTAAGGCTGACGCATATGGATATCTTAAAGATATGTTCTCTCAGCACAATATGGTTAAGAGAACCGTCCTTTCCTTTTTGAGTATCATCGTTATGGGCTTTGGAATTTCCCTTTTCTCTGTATCCGGCTTCGGTGTTGACCCCTTTACTTCGATGAATATGAATGTAGCAAGCACAATCGGCTTGGGATTCGGTACATATCAGCTCATCGTAAATACAGCAATCCTGCTTTATGTCATTATTGTGGCACACAGAGGACTTGTGGGAGTAGGAACTGTGTTTAATATGGTTGGCTGCGGTTATACCTGTGAGTTTTTTGAATCTATATTTAAGCCGATGGTACAAGGTAATTACACCCTTGCCGTAAGAGTACCCCTTCTCCTACTTGGCATAATTATCCTGTGCTTTGCTTGTTCATTATTCTTCACCGCCAATGTGGGCGTTGGTCCTTATGACGCGCTGGGCTTTATGCTTAGCAGAGGAATTAAGCTTGAGCACAAGTGGGTAAGGGTAATAACCGATGTAACGGTTGTTCTTATCGGGCTTGTAGTAAGCGGCGGGCTTAACGCAGTATTCAAAGGCGAGTTTGATCAGGTTAGAAACATTGGAATAGGCACAATTATTACCGCATTTTGTATGGGACCTCTTATTAATTGGTTCAACAAGCACGTTTCTGCCAAAATCTTCAACGTGGACTATGAAAAAATCAGTAAAGACGTTGCTTTCTTTATGATAAAGGGAGCTATGGTTAAAAACCTTAAACCTGCTTTTGTTAAGTCAAAGAGTATTGACATTAACGCAAGTCCTTACAGATTTATGAAATAGTCAACAAGGTTGTTGATAATTTTTATCTCAACCTTTTTATATATACCAACTACGTTTTCACATAAATTTTTACCCCTTAAAAGAAGGAAGCACCGATATTTCGGTGCTTCCTTCTTTTATTTGTGATATTTCGAATTGTTTGAAATTGAAAATCCCCTGTAAACCTGTTCTAAAAGTACCAGCCTTGCAAGCTGGTGGGGAAGAGTCATTTTACCGAAAGACAGCTTTGTTTTGGAAAGCGCCTTAACGCCGTCGCTTAATCCGAATGACCCCCCTATAATAAAGCAAAGGTGGGATGAGTTAAGGGACAATTCTTCGATTAACTTTGAAAAATCAGGACTTGAGTACTCTTTGCCCTCGATACAAAGGGGGATAACTGCTGCATTTTTCGGTATTCTCTGAGTTATCCTTTCGCCCTCTTTTAAGATAACAGTTTCAATTTCCTTGGCGCTTGGGTTGTCGGAGCATCTTTCTTCGTTTATTTCAATTATATCGACTTTTGCAAAGGCACCCAGCCTTTTTAAATATTCCTTGCAGCCGTCACGCAGATAGCTTTCTTTCAGCTTGCCCACGGCAATTATTGTTATATTTATCATAATGCAATACACCTGCTGTCGTTTTGAGTGGGAGAGACATAAAGACGATAGTCTGTACCCTCTTTAAGTCCGATTTCGCTTAATGCTGACAACGCCGTTTGTCTTGCTATCTCCGGCATATTATTTTCAAGGCTCAAGTGACAAAGTACAAATCGTGTAGTGCCGTCCTGCGCCAAAGTTTTTATGTATTCGGAGCTGTCAAAGTTTGACAAATGACCTCTTGCTCCTAAAATTCTTTTTTTCAGCATATAACTGTAAGAACCTGTCTGTACCATAGATACCTCGTGGTTTGATTCAAGAAAAATCATATCCACGCCTTTTAACTGCTCCTTTGCGTTGTCCGTTACATATCCCGTGTCGGTGCATACGCCAACGCTTCTGCCCTCGGGGAGATTAAATCTGTACCCCACGCAGTTGGCGCTGTCGTGGCTTTGTGCAAATGAGCGAATCTCTATACCTCCCAGCTCTGTATGATAGTCAAGGAGTTCGATATGAACGTCGGAGTCAATGGTTTCCGCCTCAAGCATAGCGTCGACACATTCAAAGTTGGCAAACACAGGCACTTTGTGCCTTTTTGCAAAGACTCTGACACCTTTTACGTGGTCACAATGCTCGTGGGTAACAAATATGCCGTTAATTGAGTCAGGGTCAACCCCTACGTCAAGCAGTGCATTTTCGCACCTTTTTGCCGAAACACCAATATCTACAAGAAAATTATTACCGTTTGCCGAAATAAGTATTGAATTTCCGTTGCTTCCCGAAAAAAGCTGACAAACTTTTGCCATAATACTATCCTCAATTAAAAAAGCGTATCAATGGATACGCTTTAATTATTTTTATTAACCTGCGTCTGCTGCAATAACGTCAGGCTCGCTGACTTCTACTCTTTTAATATCTGCGCCGATCATAGAGAATTTTTCGCACACGTCCTCATATCCTCTGTCGATATACTGAATATCCTCAACAATTGTAGTGCCTTGTGCTACTAAACCTGCAATGATCATTGCGGCGCCCGCTCTTAAATCGGTAGCCTTAACTTTAACACCCGTAAGTGCGCTTACACCTTCAATAACAGCCGTTTTGCCGTCTACCTGAATATCTGCGCCCATACGAAGAAGCTGACCCACGTACTGAAAACGGTTGTCCCATACGCTTTCCGACAAAATGCTTGTACCTTTTGCAATAGACAGTACAACTGCCATTTGCGGCTGCATATCTGTTGGAAAACCGGGGTGGGGCATTGTTTTAACATTGCATCTTGTAAGAGGCTTAAATCTTGTTACTCGAACAGCGTCGTCATATTCGATGATTTCTGCTCCTGCCTCTTCAAGCTTTGCGCTGATAGATTCAAGGTGCTTTGGTATTACGTTTTTAACAAGCACGTCACCGCCGCAAGCCGCAGCAGCAACCATATAGGTGCCTGCTTCGATTTGGTCGGGGATAATAGAGTAAGTGCAGCCGTGAAGCTTCTCTACACCTCTGATTTTAATTACGTCTGTACCTGCGCCTCTTATGTCTGCGCCCATAGAGTTAAGAAAGTTTGCAAGGTCAACTATGTGAGGCTCTTTTGCCGCATTTTCAATGATTGTAAGTCCTCTTGCAAGCACTGATGCCAGCATAACGTTCATTGTAGCCCCTACGGAAACAACGTCCATATATATAGATGAGCCGATAAGCTTGTCTGCAGTAGCGCAAACCATACCGTTTATTGTTTCTACCTTTGCACCTAGCATTTCAAAGCCTTTGATATGCTGGTCAATAGGTCTTACGCCGAAATCACAGCCGCCGGGCATAGCAACCTCTGCTTTTTTGAATCTGCCCAGCATAACGCCGATAAGGTAGTAACTTGCTCTGAAGTGGGAAGCAAGCTCATAAGGTACCTCTTGATAAGTTACGCTTCTGCTGTCAATCTCAATAGTGTTTTTGTTAATCATTTTAATTCCTGCGCCCATACGGTCAAGAATTTGAATTATCAAGCTAACATCGCTGATGTTAGGGATATTTTCTATACGAACTATATCGTTAGAAAGTAGTGCTGCCGGAATAATTGCTACTGCTGCATTTTTAGCTCCGCTGACTGTTACCTCGCCGAAAAGCTCATGCCCGCCGTTAATAACAAAATTTTCCAAGCAAAATTCACCTCTCTCATAATCTCGTTATATCTATAATGTTTGTAGTAATCATAAAAATATGAAAATATATCTCAAGTAAACATTGACATTATACCAAACTTAATACATAAAATAAACCGTATAAAACACAATTTATCCAAAATGTAACCAAATAAAAATCTGAATAAATTGTGTATTTACGGGAAATTAAACACTATATGTAGCGTATTGCAAATTAATGTCAAAAAATGCTCAAAATATTGTATATCTGAATGGTAACAAAAGAGTAACACAATGTAATATAATTGTCAATAGTAAAAGGCAACAATTATATCTTAAATTATGTCCTTTTGATTGTTAAAATTTCCGCCTGTAAGAATGGAATCTATGGCGAAAATTAGTTTTTTCATATCATTATTTTTTTTGAAAATTTTTGACGGAATTGAAACTACCGATATAATCAGCTTGTAGTAGTCGTCGTCACGGCTGTATGTGACTGTACTTCCGTCGAAAAGAGAAAGGTAAATTTCGTCTATAATGTCAAGGAGTTTTTTATTTCTGTATTTTACCGCAAGGATATAATCAATATCCTTTGCAAGTCCTATACGCTTAAGCTTTTTGTAAACGTCCATAACGTCTGCATTTTTTATGAATTTTAAAACTTTAAAGATTATCGGCGTAAATTTTTCAAATTTTTTGCCGTCAAGCTGAAGGGCGGTAAGCCTGTCAATAAGCTCTTTTTTATCAGGTGCGTCAATAACACGGTGAAGCAGGTCAAGAGTGTGCTTTTTTAAATATTCCTGTGCGTCAACCTTATTTCCGTTTAGTGTAAAGTTTTTCAGATGCTTTACCTGATAGCTTAAAGTAAGGTCGTCGTTTACCGTAACCTCAACAATGGGAGCGGGATATCCCACAAGAGAGCCTACGTTTACCTCGGTTATTACGCTTCCTTTTCGTGTTTTGAATGACGACGTGCTCTGAATATGGGAATGACCAACAAACATATATTTAAGTCCTGCGTCGGCAAGCCTTGATGCAACGTATTCCCTGTTTTCAACACAGGTGCTTCCTCCTGTTATAAGGGGAGTAACGTGGGGCATTAAAAGGTGATGCTCCATTCCTATTATAAGGCAGCCGTCCTGTTGTGCTTTTTTGATTTGCTCCTCTATCCAGCAAAAATGCTCTTCGGTAAAGCCTGCGTGGCCGTTTTGGTTTTTATCGTCGTTAAGGGCGAGAATGCGGACATTTTCACTTATCTGAACAACGTATGAACAGGTGCCTATGTGGGTTATATATTCGCTTAAAGCGTCTTTAGGACCGAAATCAAAGTAAAAGTCCCGGAGTTCGCTGCTTTTCATAACCTCAACATCGTGAAAAACCTTGTCGCCGTCGTATCTTCTGGGATTTTCGTCACAACACCAGTCGTGAGTTGCGGTAATAACATAAACTTTTTTACTCTTTGCAAGAGCCTTCAGCTTTTCACGAAATTCAAGGTGGGAAACTTTTTCACCATCGTTGGTTACGTCCCCGGCGATTAAAACGGCGTCGGTATCGCTTTTTGAAATATAATCAAAGGCGCTGTCAATTATTTCGCCTGTTTCTGCAAGGCATTTTTGGTCAGAGCCTGAGCGCAGTTCATACTGCCTGCCTTTTGTTCCCAAAGTTTTACTGTAATGGTGGGTATCTGCTATAAATGTAAGTTTTGTCATTTAATCACCTATTTTATCTGCTCGATTTTATCTCCTGTTACGAAAAATACGTGGTCGGAAATGTCCATCATAGCTCTGTCGTTCATTGAGTCGGTATAAAAATTATCTATGTGAGCGTCGGGATAAAGCTCTTTAAAAATTTTAACTTTGTTTTCAAGAAAACACAGCCTTTTAAATTTTCCCGTTTTGCTGTCGATAGACGAGCCAACGTAATTTTTTATGCCCATTCTTTCCATTATTTCTTCTAAAATAAAGTCGGTAGTGCCGGAAACTATAATGTCGTCGTCACGCCTTACCTTTTCATACCAAGGCTTGATTTTGTGCTGATTTTCGTCCCAAAATCTTTTTACGTCTTCTTTTTTGACAGTGTTTTTAACATAGTATCCCTCTAAAAAAGACGCGTATTCGTTAATGGCTTTTTCCACGGTGAAAAGGTGAAATTTGTCCTTAATCGCTATGTAAACAAGCTTCGGAACAAATTTCCATATTTTATAGTCGGTTTTAACATAGTAGAGGATAAAATCCACCAGTGTTTCTCCGTCGTAAATAGTGTTGTCAAAATCAAAAACATTCATAATTTCAGTACCGCCCCTGTTATTCAACGTTATTTTAACATAAGATATATTCTTTATCAATCTTGACAACCGCACAAAATAATTATATATTAGAATAAGTATATCCAAATGAGATGTACTTATATTATAGAAAAAAACAAAGGTTACATTGACTATGGCTATGAAGGAAAAGGACTTCATCAAAACAGATGTGGTTATAGTAGGAAGCGGCGTTGCGGGACTTTTTGCCGCTTTGTGCCTGCCCAAAGACAAGGACGTTCTTGTAATTACAAAAGAAGACTTAAAAGAGTGCGACTCCTATCTTGCCCAGGGCGGCGTTTGTGTGCTTAAAGACGTAAATGATTTTAACTGTTACTTTGAGGATACAATGAAAGCGGGTCATTACGAAAACAATCCTGAATCTGTAAAGGTAATGATTGAGGCGTCCCAGGAGGTTATAGGAACTCTTGTTGATTTGGGAGTTCAGTTTGACACAGGGGACGACGGCGAGTTTGACTATACCCGTGAGGGCGCTCACAGAAGAAACCGTATCCTTCATCACAAGGACGAAACGGGTAAAGAGATTACTGCAACCCTTTTAAGAATTGCAAAGAAAAGGGAGAACATCACTTTTGTTACCCAGACGACTATGATTGACTTTATTGAAAAGGACAATGTTTGTCAGGGTATAGTGTGTGCGGACGAATTCGGCGAAATGGGCGCTATTATTGCAGACGATATAATTCTTGCCACAGGGGGAATTGGCGGACTTTTCCTTAATTCCACTAATTTTCCGCACATTACGGGGGACAGTTTTGCTCTTGCAATCAAGCACAACGTGGAACTTCAGGATATGAATTATATCCAGATACACCCAACTACTCTTTACAGCAAGAAAAAAGGCAGAAGATTTTTAATCAGCGAAAGCGTAAGGGGCGAGGGTGCAATCCTTCTAAACGAAAAGGGCGAAAGATTTACCGACGAGCTTCAGCCCAGAGACGTTGTTACCGACGCTATCGTAAAGGAAATGGAAAAATTCCACACCGACCACGTTTATATTACCCTGCCTACAATGACCAGCGAAGAGGCAAAGAAGAGATTCCCGAATATCTATGAGGCTTGCGCCGACGAGGGTTACGATATTACCAAGGACAAAGTGCCTGTAACCCCTGCACAGCACTATATGATGGGCGGAGTTAAAACAGATATAAACGGCAAAACCTCTATGGAGCATCTTTATGCGGTGGGTGAAACGGCATGCAACGGTGTTCACGGCAAAAACAGGCTTGCCTCAAATTCACTTTTGGAGAGCCTTGTGTTTGCAAAAAGGGCGGCACAGCTTATTGCCTCTGACAAAGAGAAAAAGAAAGTTGACTTGCCCGATATTGATTTGAAAGCTTATCCGGATAAGAAAGAGATTGCAAAAGAGTTTAAAAAGCTGATTATGGATGAAATCAGGGGAAAGGATAAAGAGTTTTATGATAAATGGTGTAACTATGAGGATTAATGTGGACGAGTATCTGCTTAACACATTAAAAGAAGATATTACCAGCGAGGACGTTTCCACTAACGCAGTTATGCCTGAGGACAAGCAGGGCAAGGCTGACCTTATCTGCAAGCAGGACGGAATTATCTGCGGACTTGATATATTTAAAAGAACTTTTGAACTGCTTGACCCTACAAGTCGTTTTGAAGCAAATTTCAAGGACGGCGACAGGGTAAAAAAAGGCGACCTTTTAGGTGTGATTTACGGCGATATAAAAGCAATTTTAAGCGGAGAGAGAACGGGACTTAACTATCTTCAGCGTATGAGCGGTATTGCAACTATTACCCGTGAGTATATGGACGAGCTTAAGGGCTATTCTACAACTCTTCTTGATACAAGAAAAACTACTCCTAATATGCGTCCTTTTGAAAAGTATGCCGTTACCGTTGGCGGAGCTACAAACCACAGATATAACCTTTCCGACGGCGTTCTTTTAAAGGATAATCATATCGGTGCAGCAGGCTCAATCACAAAGGCAATTCAAATGGCAAAAGCATATGCGCCCTTTGTAAGAAAGATTGAAATTGAAACGGAAACTCTTGAGCAGGTAAAAGAAGCTCTTGACGCCGGCGCAGATATTATAATGCTTGATAATATGGATAACGAAACTATGAAAAAAGCCGTTGAAATAATCAACGGCAAAGCACAGACAGAGTGTTCGGGCAATGTAACAAAGGAAAGATTAAAGGAAATTGCCGAGATCGGCGTCGATTTTGTTTCCTGCGGTGCCCTTACCCATTCTGCTCCTATTATGGACATAAGTCTTAAAAATTTAACTCCTGTTGAATAAGCAAAACGCATTTAAATGTTATAGTAATAAATTCTTTAAGAGATTAGCTTTTGCTTAATGTTTTCAGCGTTATTTCAACAAATCTTTTTAGAATAGGGTTAGATTTTAAAGTTGAATAATATACGCCAAATGATACCGGGGACGAGTCTGAAATCGGAATGTATTTCAGACCGTCCTCTTTTTTTATGGGCAAATCAGGCTGAACACAGCAGCAAAGTCCCGCCTGAACAAGAGGTTTGGCGCTCTCATAATCATTGCACATATATATTTGACTTTGCTTAAGCGAAGCGGTACAAGATACGGTAGCCTTAAACATTTCCGGTATATTTCTGTATCTTGAAATCAGCGCAAGACTTTGGGTAGAAAGGGCTTCAGTTTCGATTTCGTCGTATTTGGCAAGTTCGCTGTTTTCACAGCAAACGCAACAAAGCTGACATTTTTTTAGCTCTTTGTAGATTATTCGGTTCTGGGGCTTGATATCGGATTTATAAGAAAATATTACATCGGCGGCTTCTTTTTCGTTGACTGCGGCTATGGGCATAAAAGGAGCTATTTTTACGGCGGGTCTGAAAAGCGGCAGCTCTGAAGATACGTTCTTCAAAATCGAAGGCAGGACTTCCGCCATTTTTACATCTTTGCACGCTATGGTAAGGGGCAGAATTTCGGAGGCGCTTTTATCGCTGATTCTTGCTTTTGCGCCGCCCAGTATTTTAAGCGCGTCGGTGGCGGGACCGATGAATCGTATGCCGTCACGTGTCAGCTCGACATTTTTACTGGTTCTGTTGAAAAGCTTTGTGCCAAGCTCTGCCTCAAGGGAGTTTATCTGATGACTCACAGCAGGCTGGGTCATTTTTAAATTTTCTGCCGCCCTTGAAAAATTAAGGCATTCAGATACCTCGAGAAAGCATTCAAGCTGTACGGTGTTCATATATATCACTCCTGAACTAATTATTTAAAAAAACTCAATTTATCTATAAACGTCTTTTATAGATGATAAACTATTTTTATTTGTAAATCAAGTATTTCTGTGATATATATTTATATGTAAGCAATAGTTAGCTTGCTTATTGTCAGCGTGCAAACTTTATTAAGAAGGTGGTATCAATACAAACTAAACAGGAAATAATTAAGCTCAATAAAGACATATCCATATTTTATGATAAGTATATGGATATGAGAACGGAAAAATTCGGGCTTACTGCATCGCAAGGTATGGCGCTTCTTAGTATTGCGTCAAGCCGCGACGGTATCTGTGTTTCAGAGCTTAAAAAAATTGCGGAAACCTCAAAAAGCACTTTGTCGGCAATTTTGAAAAGGCTTTGCGCCAAGGGGTTTGTAACCCTTGAAACATTGCAAAACGACAACAGACAAAAGAGGATTGTGCCTACTGAAAAGGCACTGCGTGTTAAAAACAGTCTTTTGCGTGAGTTTGAAGCAGTGGCAGATGAGCTGCTGGGTTCATTCACAGAGCAGGAACTTGAAGTATTGTATACTGTGCAGAAAAAAGTATTAAAAAGTGCGCGAGACAGCTTTAAAAACTATACGGAAACGGAGGAATAACATTGAGAACTGTACTCAAATATGTAAAGAATTATAAAAAAGATTCATTTCTTACGATTCTTTTTACGGTGCTTGAAGTATTTATGGAAGTTTTGCTGCCGTTTGTTACCTCGTACATAATTGATAAAGGTATTGAAGCAGGCAATATCAGTAACGTATACAAATTTGGTATTCTTATGCTTTTAATGGCGGCTTTGAGTCTTGCTTTCGGAGCACTGGGCGGAAGATATGTTGCAAGTGCGTCTTCCGGATTTGCGGCAAACTTAAGAAAGGGAATATATGACAAGGTGCAGACCTTTTCTTTTGCAAATATAGACCGCTTCAGTACGCCGAGCCTTGTTACAAGAATGACTACTGATATTACCAATGTTCAAAACGCATATATGATGACACTCAGAATTGCTACAAGAGCTCCGCTTACGCTTTTGTTCAGTATGGTTATGTGTTTCTTTATAAATGTAAAAATAAGCGCAGTCTTTTTGTGCGCTATAATTTTACTTGGAATTGTTTTGATGGTTATTGTCAGAGCCTCCCTTAAATATTTTGACAAGGCGTTTGATACTTACGACCGTGTAAATGCTGATATTCAGGAGAATATATCAGCAATAAGAGTTGTAAAATCTTATGTGCGTGAGGATTACGAGAACAAGAAATTTGAAAAATTTGTAAACCGTCTTAAAAAGCTGTTTATCAAGGCAGAGGGTTATCTTACACTTAACGCTCCTGCTCTTATGCTTTGCGTATACGGCTGTACTATCGCTATTTCGTGGTTCGCCGCTCATTATATCGTATCCGGCGAAATGACTACGGGTAACCTTACAACACTGCTTTCATACATAATGCAGATACTGATGTCATTGATGATGTTCAGTATGATATTTGTTATGATTTCAATGAGTATGGCAAGCGTTCGCCGTATTTCCCAAGTGCTTAACGAAGTTCCAGATATTCATAATCCTGAAAATGCCGTAACGGAAGTTAAGGACGGCAGCATTGATTTTAATAACGTAAACTTCTCTTACAGGAAAAACAGCGATAAAAACGCTCTCAGCGATATTGATATTCATATCAAGTCAGGAGAAACAATAGGAATAATCGGCGGCACGGGAAGCGGAAAGAGCAGCTTTGTTAATCTTATCTGCCGTCTTTATGACGTCAGCACAGGCAGTGTGTGCGTAGGCGGCGTAGATGTAAGAAATTATGACACCGAGGTGCTCAGAAATCAGGTTTCTGTGGTGCTTCAGAAAAATGTTCTTTTTTCAGGTACCATTCTCGATAACTTGAGATGGGGTAACGCAAACGCTACTGACGAAGAGTGTATAGAGGCTTGCAAGGCGGCGTGCGCTGATGAATTTATAGAGCGTATGCCCGATAAGTACAATACTTATATAGAGCGTGGAGGTACTAACGTATCAGGCGGTCAGAAACAGAGATTATGTATTGCCAGAGCGCTTCTTAAAAAGCCGAAGATACTCATTCTTGACGATTCAACTTCCGCCGTAGATACGGCAACGGACGCAAAAATCCGTCAGGCGTTTGCAACCGCTATACCGGATACAACTAAAATTATCATTGCCCAGCGTGTTTCAAGTGTTAAAGACGCAGACAGGATAATCGTTCTTGACGAGGGCAGAGTAAACGGTTTTGACACCCACGAAAATCTTTTGAAAAACAATGAAATATACAGCGAAATCTTCGAGTCCCAGCAGGGCGGCGGAGATTTCGATCAGCAGTAAGGAAGGAGGGCGCAGTATGAAAGAAGATAACAGAAGTAATTTCAGAAACGGTGCAAAGTCTTTTTCGCGCCTTCTGAAATATATGGTATCAACAAACAAAGTGGCGTGGTTTTTTGTTGTAGTGTGCATTATTGTTTCTGCTTATGCACAGATGCAGGGAATGGTGTTTATTCAGTCCCTTGTTGATGACTATATAGAGCCTATGATAGTTTCAGGTTCAAACGATTTCAGCAGTCTTGCTCAGGCACTTGTAAAGGTTGCGGCTATTTATGCAGTGGGCATAATCGCATCTTTTACATATTCGAGAATAATGGTAAACGTAAGCCAGGGAACAATGAAAAAACTGCGTACGGACCTGTTTAACAATATGGAAAAACTTCCTATCAAATATTTTGATACACACGCTCACGGCGATATTATGAGCGTATATACAAACGATATTGATACTATGCGCCAGCTTATCAGCCAAAGCATACCACAGATTTTCAATTCGCTTATTACGCTTATATTTGCTTTTGTGGCAATGGTAAAAATGAATATTGTCCTTGCGGCAATAACGGTGGTAATGGCAATAGTAATGATAGCCGTTACGAGAAAATTTACTTCCCGCTCGGGAAAATACTTTGACAAACAACAAAAAGCGCTGGGCGCTGTAGACGGATTTATTGAAGAGATGCTTGACGGTCAGAAGGTAGTTAAAGTATTTTGCCACGAGGAAAAAGCAAAGCAGGATTTTGATAAGATCAACGAGGAGCTTCGCTTCAGTTCATACAAGGCAAATAAATATGCAAATATGATGATGCCTGTAAATGTAAATATCGGCAACCTCAGCTATGTGCTTTGTGCAGCGGTAGGAGCCGCTCTGGCTTTGGGAGTAGGCGAAGCAACAGGTGCCGCAGGCGCAACGGTAGGAACGGTAGTTGCTTTTATGGCTCTTAATAAGAGTTTCAATCAGCCTATTGCACAGATTAGTCAGCAGATGAACTCCATTATTATGGCGGTTGCAGGTACAAAACGTGTATTTGCTCTGTTTGACGAACAGCCTGAGGAAGATCACGGCTATGTTGAAATGGTAAATGCTGTTGAACACGAGGACGGAACTCTTACCGAGTCTGAAAAGAGAACAGGCGTATGGGCTTGGAAACATCCTCACCAGGCAGACGGTACAGTAACCTATGAAAAGCTTGAGGGCGCTATTGTCCTTGACGGCGTTGATTTCGGATATAACGACGATAAAATGGTGCTTCACGACATCAGACTTTACGCTGAACCGGGTCAGAAAATTGCGTTTGTAGGCTCTACGGGCGCAGGCAAGACGACTATCACAAACCTTATCAACCGTTTCTATGATATTCAGGACGGTAAGATTAGATATGACGGAATTAACATTACCAAGATAAAGAAACCCGACCTTCGCAGAACGCTGGGCGTAGTTCTTCAGGATACGCACTTGTTCACCGGTACGATTATGGAAAATATCCGTTACGGCAAGATAGACGCAACAGACGAAGAGTGCATTGCCGCTGCAAAGCTTGCAAATGCTCACGGTTTCATTACCCGTCTGCCTGACGGCTATGATACAATGATTGACGGCGACGGCGGCAACCTTTCACAAGGTCAGTGCCAGCTTCTTGCAATAGCCAGAGCTGCCGTTGCAGATCCTCCTGTATTGATTCTTGACGAGGCTACCTCATCAATTGATACAAGAACGGAAGAGCTTGTTCAAAAGGGTATGGACGCTCTTATGAACGGCAGAACAACTTTCGTTATCGCTCACCGTCTTTCAACGGTTAAGAATGCTGACTGTATTATGGTACTTGAGCACGGCAGGATTATCGAGCGCGGAAGTCACGATGACTTGATTGCCCAGAAAGGCAAATACTATCAGCTTTATACAGGTAATTTTGCCGAAAGACCTGCTTAATTCACACGGTAAATATATTAAGGGCACCCTCAGCAAAGAGAGTGCCCTTGTTTTTTGTTTATAAGTCGTCTGCATCCTGAACAGGCGTTTCGGGTTCGTCATAGTAGTAGGTATCGGAAGGGATACCGGTATAACTGCCGTCAACGTCGCTGTTTATCATATCGGCGCTGATGTATGAGGTAAGGTCGATAATTTCCTTATCCCTGTTGTCCTTTTTTTTGTCTTTTTTATTTTTTTTGTCCATAAAATCACCCCTGCATTATTTTTTGCAGGGGCGTGTTTTTTATTATACTTTTTCAACGTCAATTTCAGAAATTTTTTTCATAAACATTTTAGGAGTGATAAGCTCTCCTTTTTCGAGAAATTCGTCCATATTAGCGTTGAAATTATTTATATATATGGGAATGTCGTTGTACTCCACGTCTATGTGAAGCACTTCGGCGTCGGACATAACCTGTTCGGGATTGCAGGTGTGAACGTCGTAGCATTTTTTTACCACTGTTTCTCTGTTTCTTACATACTCCAGCGTAACGTTTCTGATGGATTTTGATATAGATATAAAGCGTTCTTCCTTTGACAGCGCGTGACTCATAGGCATTTGCGCCACGGCTTTGCAGGCTCCCGAATTTACAAAAAACTCATTGATAAAAATTGATTCAAGTCTGCTTGTGTCATCGGGGACAATAATGGCAAGAACGTATCTGTTTAATTTTTTGCCGTAAATGCTTTTCATAAATTCCTTGAAATAGTACTGACACTCGGCAATTTTTTCAGCAAATTCGTGATAAAACGGAATATTTGCAACGGGATTAAGAGACGGCATTTTAAAGGTGCGAAACTGATTAGTCTGCCTGTCATAAACAAATATAGCTTTGTTGGAAACAATCATAGGCACGGTTTTAGCCATATTTTCACCTCCGTTATTTACTACATTTTACTACATATTGTGTCCCAAATCAATAAATTTAAAAAAATTAAAAAAATATAGTGAAATGAAGTCAGTTATATGATACAATGTAAAAAGTATGAAAGGGGAGCGAAAATGGATAACAATAATAATAACGAAATTGACAATAGTTTAAATAAACTGAAAAAGAAAAACATCTCGCAGGACGACGACAAAACAGAAACTTTTAATCTATTTGATGAAAAGCCAAATCGTCAGAGCGATAATAATATAGAAAAAGAAGATACGCAGCACAATAATTTTTCACTGATAAATGACAGCTTTTCAAAAGATATAAAAATCGATGCTGATGACAGGGAGATTAACAGAAATATGAAAAAGTCAGGCAAAAAGCAGCCTATGGATAAAAAGAAAAAGGGCATTATTATAGGTGCGGCAGTTTTAGTTGTAATTATTATTGCGGCAGTTATTTTTGCAGTAGCAAACAGCAATAAGGAGCCTGAAACGACAGCGCCTTTAAGTACTACCCAAGCACCTGCAACCCAAGCGCCTGTGGTTATTGCCAACCCTCTCACCGGTGAGTCGGGATACAGCGAAAGTGCAGTAGGCAAACGCCCTGTGGCAATAGTTGTTGAAAATGCCAGCGCCGCAAGACCGCAGTGGGGAATCGCCGACAGCGACAATCCCCCTGATATTATTCTTGAAGGCGAGGTTGAAGGCGGAGAAACAAGAATGCTTTGGTTTTATGCCGATTATAATTCTGTTCCCAGTCAGGTAGGCCCTGTAAGAAGTGCAAGACCTCCGTTTATCAGATTTTCTACTTTGTTTGACTCAATATTTATCCACTGGGGAATGAGTACAAGCAAGGGTAACTACGTGGGTGCTGATTCTGTTTTCACCAGCGAAGACGTTGACCACATTAATCAGATGGCTTACAGCGATAAGGTCGGTCTTTTCGGCAGAGACAGCTCAAGAGGCGTATCTTCCGAGCATACAGGTGTCCTTTACGGAGACAAGGTGGTAGACGCTATTGCAGGCAAGGAATTCAGAACTGATGTTGACAACGACAGCTTTACTGCATTCAGTTTTAACGAAAAAGACGAAAAGGTAGGCGAAACTGCCTGCAATTCTGTTGCAGTTACTTTTTCCAGCAGATCACGTACAAGGGACTGGACATACAGCACCTCTGATAACAAGTATCATTCAAACGACTATGAAACCGATGTTGCAAGAAAAAATATTCTCGTGCTTTATGATACTACCGAATATATTGTAAAAAGCAATTATAAGGGAAGCGGAAGCAACGAGGTATACTGCGACTATAAGCTTGCAGGCGGTAACGGTAAGCTGGCAAGTATGGGTACAGTATGCGACATTACTTGGTCGGTTGAAGACGGAAAACTCTCTGTTAAAGACGCAAGCGGAAACGACGTAAGCCTTAACGCCGGAACAACTTGGATTGGCTGGGCATCGTCAAACAACGGCGGCTCTGTAACAACAGCGTAAAGCTTAATAAGAATAGATAAAAAAACAAGCCTGATTTGTGTGCACAAGACCGTAAAAAGTAGACAATAGGAAAAACAGACCTCCCGTGGTAGAATGAAAGAAACTGCCATAGGAGGATTTTTTATGCCAAGAAGTTACAGCCATATAAGTGAATATGAAAAAGAAAT
>CALWVQ010000061.1 GCA_944385025.1 uncultured Eubacterium sp. | reverse complement strand
TGCACAAGACCGTAAAAAGTAGACAATAGGAAAAACAGACCTCCCGTGGTAGAATGAAAGAAACTGCCATAGGAGGATTTTTTATGCCAAGAAGTTACAGCCATATAAGTGAATATGAAAAAGAAATCATAGAAATGATTAGTAAAGGAAAGACATTAAGAGAAATAGCAGAAACACTAGGATTTACGCACAAGCAAGTGCAAGATTTCAAAACAAGATATAACAAAAAGCAGCGAATGATAAAAGCAGGACAGGCAATTCACAAAAAAGGCAGACCATGTAAAAGCGATGACGGAATACCGCCATCTATTCAAAGATTAGACAAGCTAGCTCAAATGAGATATGTAATAGCAAGCAAGGATAGATATATCAAGCGCTTAGAAATGGAAAATGCGTTAATACGGGATTTTCTCTCGCACACAGAAAGGAAGTGAAGCCAACGATAAAGTATCAGGTGATCTTCAAATACAAGAACAAATACAGCATAAGCGAAATGTGCAGGTTCTTTGAGGTATCGCGCAGCGGATATTATGCGTATTTAAAGAGGAAGGATATGCCGGACAGAGATCTTCCATTGGCAGAAAAGATAAGGGAATGTCAGGAAAGTAATCATAAGATATATGGTTATCGCAGAGTACATATATGGCTCGAAAGACAAGGCATATACCGTAATCCAAAGACAGTGCTTCGAGTAATGCAAAAGTACAACCTGCTATCTGCTGTCCGCAGAAAGAAGTTCAAGTATGTATCGAAGCATCTGCATAAATATTCTAATTTACTGAACAGAGAATTTACTGCCGAAAGACCGAATCAAAAGTGGGTTACTGATATATCATACATACCAACCGCACAGGGAAACTGTTATCTATCCATAATCAGAGATCTTTATGACAACAGTATCGTATCCTATCAGATGTCAAAAGATATGACAGTAAAGCTTGTACTGGATACTGTTAAGAAAGCGATGAAAAAGGAAAAGGTCACTGCAGAGCTGCAACTCCATAGTGACCAAGGCGCACAATATATCTCACATGAATATTTTACGCTAACACAATCTTACGGCATAACGCCGTCCATGTCAAGACGGGGAAACCCTTACGATAATGCTTTAGCGGAAAATTTCTTTTCGATTCTAAAAACAGAATGCATTAACAGAGTCAAACTCGCCACTTATGAGGAGGCTAGCCTCCTCATAGGTGAATACATCTACTACTACAACAATTACCGTATTCAAACTAAAACAAAACTGACTCCGCTTGAAAAACGAAATCAGTTTGTCGCTTAAAATTTAATTTTTACCACAGGTACCCTGTTTTTTTGTATTGTCTGCACAATCTGGGGCACATCAGTGATTCAGGCTTGTTTTTTTGTATATTTATACGAAAAAATGCAGAAAAAAGGAAAGAAGGCCGCAACTGCACTTGCGACCTTCTCCTCTCTGTTATTACAAACTATGGAGGACCAATAGGTGAGGTGGTGCGGTCCACCTCAATCCTCTTGCATTATAGTACATATTGCATACATTGTCAAGGGTTTTGTATAATTTTTTTATATAATGTTACAATTATTTATTTTTATACAGTCTTATTTTAAGTACTGTCTTATTTCCATTATTTGACATAGAACAAATGTTCGTCTAATATGAACGGTGAAAGTATGCTTTAGCAGATTTATCTGCATCCACTCACTGCTTTCAATAATAGGGAAAGGACAGCAATATGACTATTGATGAATTGGCTCGTGAATACGAGGGGCAGTACAAAGTCATCTGCGCAAAAATGGACGGGCTTAAACCCCTGCTTTGCGTTTACAGCGGAGAAGATTTGCTGCTGCTCAGAAGAAGAATTAAAATATATTACGATATGGCTTGTGAATGCAAAAGAATTTCGTCTTTGCTTTCCCGCTATTATGAAGAGGAGGAATATGATGATTGATTTTGTAGAAGCATACATGAGCGATGCAAACTCCTATCAGGAGGATGGGTTTGATGAAAGGAAGGTACTGAAAAATTCCATAACAAAGGTATTGCCGCTTATACTCAAAAATGAACTGACAGACAGGCAGAGTCTTTGCCTGCGTCTTTTTTATGTTCACGGAAAAAGTCAGACGGAAATTGCTAAAGAACTTAAATTATCCCAGCCTACAGTCAGCCGTCATATTAAAACGGCGAAGGACATTACAAATAAATGCCTTACATACTGCATTTATGCCGTGAAGCAGGCTAATGAGCAATGGCTGAAAATGGAGTAACAGCCACTGCTCTATGCCAACATCTGATACAGCGCAGGCTATTCTGAGGGACAAGGGTCCACCTGCGCCAACAAATGAAAAACGCACCTCTTTATTTTATGAGGTGCGTTTAATTTTTGTTATTGCATAAACACAAAATATATTAAAAGGAAAATTCCGTAAATAACGGGTTGATGGGCGAGATATATCCAAAGGCTGTGCTTTCCCACGGCGGAAAAATTTTTTACGTGATTTTTATATGCCCATTCAGGCAGGTTGCCTTTAATCACATATTCCCCTGCAAAAGCACCGAAAAGGAATAAAAACAGCCAAGGTATAAGCGGAAAATAATCGGCGCTGTAAAAATCGTTGTTGTGAAAGCCAAACGCCATTGCCCAGTTGGTAGTGTAAAGACTTTCGGGAAGCTCCACAAGTCCGAAAAAAAGCTCCCTTACCTCAACGCCGTAGGTTATCAAAAATATTACTGCACATACTGCCATACCTGTTTTGTAGTTGATTTTCTTGATTAAAGGCATTGAAATTCCCGTAATTATCATACAAATACCAAGGCAGTGGAGTATGCCGAAGTATATTTCGGCTCCCGCAAAGCTGAAAAGGGGCATTATGATTGCTGTGACCACCGTTATCGCCAAGGCACAGCCCAGCACCAAAGCGCCTCGCTTTGCCGTATTTCGTGAAAGACGTGAGCATATTCCCGATATAATAATGAATATCGCCCAAAAAATCGGCTGAACGGTGCAAAGGGCGTTAAAAACTTTATAGCCCCACTCAAGCCCTAAAACGTCACCCACATCCAAAAAGGCGTGGTGAATTATCATACAAATAATTGCAAATCCTCGAAGCTCATCGAGAATAATTATTCTTTTTTTATTTTCTGCCATTGCAATTCTCCTTAAACAGCGTAACAACATTATACCATAATTGTTTTATATTGTATATAATAAAAAAATATGATATAATACTAACCATAATTTTAGTTCGAGGTGAAATGATGAAAGAATTTCAGGGAAAATTAACTGCTACGGTAGAATTAACTGTTTCACAGAAGGATACTGCAAAGGCAGTAAAATCGGGTTCACTTGACGTACTGGGAACGCCTGTATTGCTGGCGCTTTTTGAGGAGGCAACCTGTAAATGCGCCCAGCCTCTTCTTGACGAAGGAGAGACAACGGTAGGCACAAAGGTTTGTGTTTCTCACGATAAGGCAAGCGCCGTAGGCGAAAAGGTGATGGCATCTGCCGTTCTTGAAAAGACCGAGGGCAGAAAGTTTGTTTTTTCAGTCAGCGCCGCAGACAGCAAGGGAGACGTTGTGGGCAAAGGCGAGATTGAAAGATTTGTTGTTCTTTCAGATAAATTTATGAAAAGAGTACAGGGATTATGAGATACGGTGCAGTAATTTTTGATTTTGACGGAACTATCTGCGATACGGGTGAAGGTATACTCAAAAGCGCAAAGTATGCTCTTGATGCCTATGGCATTGAAAGTCCCGATTACAGCGAACTTACTTGTTTTATCGGTCCTCCGCTGCTTATTACGTTTCAGGAAAAATTCGGAGCCGACCCTGCCCTTGCAGATGAATTGGTTAAGAAATTTCGCGAAAGATATACAAATAAAGGTGTTTTTGAAAGCAAGCTTTACGACGGTATAAAGGAACTTTTGGCAAAGCTGAAAAAAGACGGCTTTAAGATAGGCATTGCATCGTCAAAACCGCAGGATTATATTGAGACTCTGTTGGAGCATTTTGGTATTAAAGGGTATTTTGATGCTGTATGCGGCGTTACCTTTACCGCTGACTGTGAGTCTAAAACAAGCATTATCGGCAGATGCCAGAAAGAACTTGGCGTTGCCGGAAACAAGTGCATAATGGTTGGCGACAAAAAGTACGATATAAACGGAGCAAAAGCAAATTTGATTGACAGCGTGGGCGTACTTTGGGGTTACGGCACAAAGTTTGAGCATATCGAGGCGGGAGCAAAATATATTATTGACAAGCTTTCGGATGTTGAATCTGTGGCCTTAGGATTTTATGAGCAGACAGAAGAAGTACAGGGTATTTTTAACGGCAACATTATCTCCGTTCACCACGATACTGTAACTCTTCCCAACGGCGCAGAAGCCAAAAGAGAAGTAGTTGACCATAACGGCGGCGTTGCCGTAGTGGGAGTTACAGATGACAATGAAATTCTTTTAGTAAGGCAGTTTCGCTATCCTTATAAAGAAACAATTTATGAAATTCCCGCAGGAAAGCTTGAAAAAGGCGAGGATCCTCTTGAAGCAGGCAAAAGGGAATTTCTTGAGGAGTGCGGCGCAACAGCGGGAGTATTTGAGCCTTTAGGCGAGATTTATCCTACTCCGGGTTACTGTAACGAGATAATCAGGCTGTTTTATGCGCAAAATTTGGAATACACCCAGCAGAGTCTTGACGAGGATGAATTTTTGGACGTTACAAAAATGCCTGTTAATGAGTGTATTGATAAAATAATGAAAAACGAAATCAAAGACGCAAAGACAATTATCGGCGTTTTGAAATTAAAGGAATTAAAAAAATTATGACGGCATATCTTGACAATTCCGCAACTACAAAACCCTGTTCAGAATGTGTAAAAGCAGTTGAAAATATGCTTGTAAACAACTGGGGCAATCCATCAAGTTTGCACAGCTTGGGCATTGACGCTATGAAAGAGGTCATTTTGGCAAGAAAAGCGGTGGCAGAATCATTAGGCGCTGAAAAGGACGAGATTATTTTCACCTGCGGGGGAACACAGGCAAATAATATTGCCATATTCGGAGCAGTAAAGGCAAAAAAAAGACTTGGCAAAAGAATAGTCACTACCGCAATAGAACACGAAAGCGTTTTACAAAGTGTTCAGGAGCTGGAAAAACAGGGATACGAGGCAATTTACCTTATGCCTGACAGTAAAGGCGTTATCACCAAGGAGCAGGTTTTTAAGGCGGTAAACAAGGACACTATCCTCGTTACTATGATGTACGTTAATAACGAGGTGGGCACGGTAATGCCTGTGGACGTTTTAAAAAGAGCAGTGAAAAAGGCAGGCAGTCCTGCGCTTATTCATATTGACTGCGTTCAGGCTTACGGCAAAACTCCCATTAACGTGAAAAAGCTGGGGGCTGATTTGGTTACCGTTTCCGCCCATAAAATTCACGGTCCCAAAGGCGTGGGGGCATTATATGTCAGCAGGGACGCTAATTTAAAAGACCAGAACTTTGCTACGGTTTTCGGCGGAGAACAGGAAAAAAGAATAAGACCCGGCACAGAGCCGTCTCCTCTTATTGCAGGCTTTGGCGAGGCAGTTAAGGCTTTTCAAAAAGCGGGAAATCAAAACAGTAAGATTAAAGAGCTTAATCTTTATGCAAGAAAAAAGCTGGGAGAGATTGAAGGAGTAATCTTTAATAACGATGAAAGCTCATCTCCCTACATAATCAATATGTATGTTCCTACTTTTATGAGAAGTCAGACTATTTTGCAGGAGCTTTCCGCTAATTATAACGTATATGTCAGCAACGGCTCTGCCTGTGCTAAGGGCAAAAAAAGCCACGTGCTTACAGCTATGGGGCTCAGCGACGAAATTGTTGACAAAAGTATACGCGTCAGCTTTTCAAGATACAATGAAAAGCAGGATATAGATTTGCTTGTTTCAGCGCTTAAAGAATTAATTGAAAAACACCCACGGAGTTAAAATATGAAAGAAATTATACTTGTTAAAAACGGCGAGCTTGCTCTTAAAGGGCTTAACAGAAACACTTTTGAGGATATTCTTATAAAAAACATGAGAAAAAGCTTGTCTGATTTGGGAAAATTCGAGTTCACAAAGGGTCAGTCAACTATAATGGTTGACCCTGTTGATGATATTGACCTTGATGACGCAGTGGACAGAGTGTCAAGAGTATTCGGCATTGCTGCTCTTTCCCGTGCCTGCCTTTGCGAAAAGGATTTTGACAGCATTAAGGAAACAACGGCAGAGTATCTTGAAGAACAGCTTGAGGACGCAAAGACTTTTAAGGTTGAGGCAAAGCGTGCCGACAAAAAATTTCCTATGAAATCACCTGAAATATGCAGGGAGCTGGGAGGATATATCCTTTCAAAATTCCATCATCTTAAGGTGGATGTTCATAATCCCGATATTACGGTAACTGTTGAAATAAGGGACAACTTTGCCTTTGTAAGAGGCAATAACATAAAAGGAGCCGGGGGTATGCCCACAGGAACCAGCGGCAGAGCCTGCGTTTTAATCAGCGGCGGTATTGATTCTCCTGTTGCGGCATATATGATGGCAAAAAGAGGGATTGAACTTTGCGCCGTTCATTTTGCATCGCCCCCTTACACTTCTGAATTGGCAGAAATGAAGGTTATGGAACTTCTTAAAAAGGTGGCAAGATATTCGGGGGTAATTACCACCTACGTTGTTCCTTTTACAAAAATACAGGAGGCAATCCGAGATCTTTGCCCCGAGGAATATTTTACGATCATAATGAGAAGAGTTATGATGATGATAAGCGAAAAAATTGCAGAAAAGCAAAACTGCAACGCACTTATCACAGGTGAAAGCGTGGGACAGGTTGCAAGCCAGACGATGTATGCTTTAAGGTGTACCGACTGCGCTGTTAATATGCCTGTTTTCAGACCTTGTATTGGTATGGATAAGGAGGAAATTATCGCAGTGTCAAGAAAGATTGACACTTTTGAAACGTCAATTCAGCCGTATGAGGACTGTTGTACCGTGTTTACTCCAAAGCATCCCAAAACAAGACCGCAGGTAGACGATGTAATAAGCGCTGAACAAAAGATTGATAATCTTGACGAGCTTATTGCTGAAGCAATCAGTCAGGTTAAAAAGGTGATAATAAGATAATGGCAGAAAATAAAGATGAAATCGGCGAAATCCTTGCTGATTTTAAAGAAAAAAAAGAGAGACAGGAGCATAGTGTTATCGAACCGCTGGCTCCGCCCGTTAGGCGCGAGAATTACATAGATTTTGCCAAAAATGAAGAAGACGCCGAAATTTCCGAAAAGAAAAAGTCCCGTAAAGAAAAAAAGCCTGCCCCTACTCCTGAAGAAAAACAGGCTAAAAAAGAAGAGCGCAGGCAAAAGACGAAACAGTGCCTTGAAAAGATAAAGAAGGTATTGTTTAATAAGGTGACTTTAATTGCAGTTGTAGTAATTGCTCTCGGTGTGGCAGGCTATTTTGGAATAAGTGCCGTTTCGGAAGCTTCTAAAACCGCTTATCTCAAACCTTATCAGGATAAATATCCGGATGTTAATTTCCCCCAAGGGATAATGGAGACTTACTGTGATATTTTCGGTCAAAACCCTGACACTCAAGGGTATATTGAAATAGAAGATATTCAGCTTGAGTCACCCGTATTTTCAAAGGAAAGCAAAAAATATCCTATGGGTGAGGATTGTCTTGACGGCGCACAGGTGCAGAATTTTGTTGTTTATCTTAATGACAACAGCCTTGAAAATTTGTATAAGGACCCGGAGAGCTACAACAGTGACAGCACCAGCGGGTTTATAAAGTATTCAGACTACTGTCAAGACTATACCTTTAAGGTTGTAGGCGCATTTTATATCAATACCGATGAAAAAGATGACAACGGATATATTTTTCCCTATAATGTAACGGAAAAAATGACGGAAAAAAGCAGCAACAACTATATTTCGGGCATTAATAACCGTATGCTTTACAGCACGGGCGTTACGCTGACAAGGCAGGATAAACTGCTTATATTATCCTGCGACACGGATTACAGGGAGAATTTTAGGTTTGTGGTTGTGGCAGCGTTAAGCAGCGACAATGATTTAAAAAGTACCGCAGCAGAAAAAAGCAACCCGTGGTATCCACAGGTTATATGCGATGAAATGGGAATAGAAAATATTTATAGGCTGACGTCAAAGTGGTATCCTGAAATTATTGTTAAAGACAGCGACGGAAAAGAAAGTACAGTTCAGCAAACAATAGACGACTATAAACAGTAAAAAATCGTGAGGAAAATCCTCACGATTTTTTTAATATCCTGCTATAAGTCCTTTTTTCATTGTGTAAAATGAGGTAAGCCCTTTGCATTTTATAATTCTTACAGATTTGGCGCCGAGACGTCTTAATATCTGTTGCTTCATATACTCTGCTCCTTCCGGATTTTCACAGTGGGATATCACAACGTTTTTTCCTTCTATATTTTTTGTTTCTTTCATTATCTCTATCATTGCCTCAACGGCGTTTTTTTCGCCTCTGGGCTTTTTCGCCACTTCGATTTTGCCGTTTTTGGCAACTGCAACTGCTCTTATGCCAAGCGCCGTTGCCATTATTCCGCTGA
This sequence comes from uncultured Eubacterium sp., assembly GCA_944385025.1. Taxonomy (GTDB): domain Bacteria; phylum Bacillota; class Clostridia; order Oscillospirales; family Acutalibacteraceae; genus Eubacterium_R. The sequence continues at coordinate 4,459 of CALWVQ010000061.1, read as the reverse complement.
TTTTGCTCATTCTGCCTGTTTTAATAAGGTTATCATAGCCCCCTAAAGCAAATACCAAATGGGTTTCCTGATTAAAAGCGTCAAGTATTGAGCATATTTCATCAAATTCAAGTCCCTGCTCAATAAGCTCTAAAGCCTTTTCTTTTATCAGCACCATTTTACCTGCCGTTGCCTTGCTGTCTATTAAGTGAATTTTAAGGGAGGGGTCCTGCTCAAGCGCCATTTCTTTTCCCAGTGACGCACTGTTAAAAGTGCCGCTTAATTCTCCCGTAAGAGTTATGCAGATTGAGTTGTCTGCTTTTAAAAATGCCTTGCAAAAGTCATCGGGAGAGGGGCAGGCAGTAGAGGAAGCCTCTTTTTCCTCCACCATTGATTTTAAAAGTTCTTTTGTGTCAATTTCGTCGTTATCGGTAAAGCATTTGTCCCCAACGATAATTGAAAGAGGGACAATATCTATCCCTACGTCGCCTTTTTGCTCGTCTTTTGTTAAATCGCAGCTTGAGTCAAGCACTATATTCCATTTCATATATTTACGTACCTTTTCATCAATTATTTTTATAAGTGGTATTGAAAACTATATTACACAATAAATAATACAATGTCAAGTAGTGAGGTTGACTTGATTAAATTAAAAATATATAATGTTACAAGACGATTATGCGAGGTGGATTATGGACGCATCAAATATTCTTAAATTCAAGCTCCCCAGATATGATGAGCTTCCCGATATTGATTTGTATATAGAACAGGTTATTAACTATATTGACGGTATTTTTGCCCCGCTGGAGATTGATGAAAAAGGCAGAACACTTACGCCGTATATGGTCAATAATTATGTTAAGCAGGGAATAGTGCCCCAGACGGTAAAGAAAAAATATTCAAAACAGCATATTGCATATTTGATAATAGTTTATATTGCAAAGCAGATTTTTTCTATTGATGAAATCGGAAAAATGATTGAGATACAGACAAAAACTTTCGACATTGAAACGGCGTATAATTATATGTGTGATGAAACGGAAATTATTCTTCACTCTGTTTTCTCACAAAAAGCTATACCCCGGGATACTGCAAAAACCAACTCACAGCAAAGGTTTTTTGTCCGCGACCCGATAATAGCCTTTGCACATAAGCTTTACACCCAAAAGCTTTTGGACGAATACTGCGTAAAGTAAATTTAATAATACGCTTTGCAAGTTCTGCATACATATTAGTGGTGGTAATATGAAAAAAAACAGGGCAGAGCAAAGTGAATTCAGTTATTATTTCGGAAAACCACGGCTGGAGATGAACGGAAACGAGTGTCTTGTAGACGGGCTGAAAAGCGTTGTGGAATATTCAGGTGACAAAATAGTTATAAGTTTGGGAAAAAAGACAATAACTTTTTTCGGCGATGATTTACACATTAACTCCTTTACCCGTGAGGGAGCGGTAATTCAGGGGAATATTATTTCAATGGAGTTTTCAGAGTGATAAGATTTTTCAGATGGATTTTCGGTTACGTAAGTTTTACTTTTAAAGGCGGTTTTTTTGAAAATTTTATTACCGACTGTTTTAATGAAGGTATAGAAATCAGAAATATTGCAAAGTGTGAAGATTATTTTGTTGGCTGCTGCAATTTAAAAAACTACAAAAAACTGCATAAAATTGCCCGAAAGCACGGGGGAGTTGTAAAGGTCAGTCATAAATACGGACTGCCCTTTATTCTTTTACCCCTTAAAAATCGGTGGGGATTTGCTGTGGGTATGGTAGCATTCGTTTTTTTGCTGTCATTTTTAAGCACTTTTATTTGGAATGTAGAAGTGGTGGGAAACAGCAAGGTAAGCAATATTCAGCTTGAGACGTTTTTAGAAAACAATAATGTCAAAAAGGGCTCTATGTGGAGCAGTGTGGACAGGGATAAAATCTGCTGGGAGCTTTTAAGTGAGTTTGATGATTTGTCATACGCTCATATAAACAGGGTAGGCACAACGGCTGTGTTGGAGGTTAATGAAACTACCGATGCACCTGTTGGCGACGAAAGCGAATTAAGGGGCGAAAATGTATTCAGAAAAGAGCTGGAGGCTGTGGCATACCGACAGCAAAAGAATCTTACGGTAAAAAGCAGAAACGAGTATAAGACGCTCCATTTTTTCTTTATTGATATGCCCCTTTATATAAACAAAAAAGCAGGGGATATTACAGAAGAAAGCGAAAGCTGGGTTACATTGTTTGATAAAACCCTGCCTATAGGAATTACTAAACAAGAGGAGCTGTTTATAAAGTCTACCCCAAAAATGCTTGATAACGACTCCCTTGAAAACCTTGCAAGAAACAAGCTGTCTTATCTTGAAAAAAAAGAATTTGACGGCTTTGAAATAATTAACAAAAGCGAAAGTGTTGATATGGACGATGATAAGTGCATCATAAAATGTTCCTATGTTATAAGAAGAAAATAATTAAATATCTCCTTGAAAGGCTTTATTTGATATGGTAAAATAAATCGATAGTATAAATTACAGGAGGTAAACTGTATGCAGATGACTTTCCGCTGGTTTGGCGCTGACAAGGATACTGTGTCGCTTGACCAAATCAAGCAAATTCCCGGTGTTGTGGGCGTTGTTCCTGCTCTTCACTACCTTCCTGCCGGCGAGGCGTGGGAGATGGAAGACGTGCAGAAAATGTATGACGAAATCACAGCCGCCGGCTTAACAATGGAGTGTATCGAAAGTGTAAACGTTCACGAAGACATTAAACTTGGTCTTCCCACACGTGATAAGCTTATTGAAAATTACAAAACATCTATCCGCAATCTTGCCAAGGTGGGCGTAAAGGTAATATGTTATAACTTTATGCCTGTTTTTGACTGGACAAGAACAGACCTTTATATGCCGTTGCCTGACGGTTCAACCTGTCTTTGCTACGACGGCAAGCAGGTGGAGGGCAAGTCCCCTGAGGATATGTTCCGCGAGATTGACGACAATTCAAACGGCTATGCTATGCCCGGCTGGGAAACTGAACGTATGGGCGAAATTAAGGAGTTGTTTGAAAAGTACAAGGGCATTACCGAGGAGGATTTGTGGACAAACCTTAAATACTTCCTTGAGGCGATTATGCCTACTTGCGAAGAGTGCGACGTTAAAATGGCTATTCATCCCGACGATCCGCCCTGGTCAATTTTCGGTCTGCCCAGAATTATCACCGGCAAGGACGCTGTTAAGAGACTTCTTGATATGGTTCCAAGCAAGTATAACGGTATTACCCTTTGCACAGGTTCGTTAGGTGCAAGCCCTAAAAACGATATGGTTGATATTATAAAAACAGCAGGGGACAGAATTTATTTTGCTCACCTTCGCAATGTTTCAATTAATGACCAATGGTTTAACGAAACTGCTCACGAAAGCGCAGCAGGCTCTCTTGATATGTATGAGATTGTTAAGGCTCTGCAGGAGGTTGGATTTGACGGATATGTTCGTCCCGACCACGGCAGAATGATTTGGGGCGAGGTGGCTCGTCCCGGTTACGGACTTTTTGACAGAGCCTTGGGCGTAAGCTATCTCAACGGACTTTGGGAAGCAGTAGAAAAAAGCAGGAAGGAAAAATAATATGTTTAAACACGATAATTTAAAAGGCAAGGTTGCAGTAGTTACAGGCGGCGGCGGAGTTCTCTGTGCCTCTTTTGCAAAGACTTTGGCAGGACAGGGCTGCAAGGTAGCTGTGCTTGACCTTAACGAAGAGGCTGCACAGGCTTGTGCTGATGAAATAAATGCAAACGGCGGCGAGGCTATTGCCGTTGGATGTAACGTTCTTGAAATTGAGTCAATGGAAAAGGCAAGAGAGATTATTAACGAAAAGTTAGGAACCTGCGATATTCTTTTAAACGGCGCAGGCGGTAATAATCCAAAGGGTACAACTACTAAAGATACTCTTGAAAAAATCGACCTTGTTCAAAAGGATGAAAATGTAAAAACATTCTTTGACCTTGACCCTAACGGTATAAGCTTTGTATTTAACCTTAACTTCTTGGGAACACTTATTCCCACACAGGTTTTTGCCAAGGATATGGCTGAAAAGGAAAAGGGCACTATCATTATGGTAACATCAATGAATGCTTACAGACCGCTTACCCGTATCCCTGCATACAGCGCCGCAAAAGCTGCCGTTAAAAACTTTACAGAGTGGATGGCTGTTCACTTTGCTCCTCTTGGTATCAGAGTAAACGCCATTGCTCCCGGTTTCTTCTCCACAAAGCAGAATAAAACTCTTCTTTGGAACGAGGACGGAACTCCTACAGCAAGAACAGGCAAAATTCTTGCCGCAACTCCTATGGAACGTTTCGGCGAGCCTGAAGAGCTTGACGGAACACTTCTTTTCCTTTGCGACGAGGAGTATTCAGGTTTTATCACAGGCGTAAATATTGCCGTTGACGGCGGATTTAACGCATATTCAGGCGTTTAAATTTAAAACTGTAAATATAAAA
>CALWVQ010000060.1 GCA_944385025.1 uncultured Eubacterium sp. | reverse complement strand
GGTATCAGAAACGCAGGGGGCGTTCCCTTTGAGTTTAACACCATCGGCGTTTGCGACGGTATTGCAATGAACCACAAAGGTATGAAATATTCACTTTGCTCAAGAGAGCTTATTGCAGACAGCATTGAGGTAATGCTTACTGCTCACCCTCTTGACGCTGTTGTATTTATCCCTAACTGTGACAAGATTGTTCCCGGTATGCTTCTTGCTGCTTGCAGACTTAATCTGCCTTGTATTTTTATAAGCGGCGGTCCTATGCTCCCCGGTAAAAGCACTGAAACTACCAACAGAATCGGTCTTTCCGAGCAGTTTGAGTATGTAGGCGCAAACGCAGTAGGCAAAATGAGCCTTGAAAATCTTGAAAGCTGTGCGTTTACAGCCTGCCCGACCTGCGGTTCTTGTTCAGGTATGTATACTGCCAACTCAATGAACTGCCTTACTGAAACTATCGGTATGTCACTTCCGGGCTCAGGTACAATTCCTGCTGTAATGAGCGCCCGTTTAAGACTTGCCAAAATGGCAGGCGAAAGGGTAATGGACCTTTTGAAAGAGGATATTAAGCCTTCAGATATTATTACTGAAAAGGCTATTGAAAACGCTATGAGAACCGATATGGCTATCGGCTGCTCAACAAATACAATTCTTCACTTAACTGCTATTGCTCATGCAGCAGGTCACGATATTAATCTTGACGACCTTGATGCATACGGCAGAAAAACTCCGCAGATTTGCAAGCTTAACCCTGCTTCTTCTGTATTTATCACCGACCTTAACGAAGTGGGCGGTATTCAGGCAGTGATGAAAGAGCTTGCTAAGGGCGGTATGATTAATACCGACGCTCTTACAGTAAGCGGCACTGTTGCAGACAGAATTGCAAATGCTCCCGACGCTGACGGAGATATTATCAGAAAGCTTGACAATCCTTTCTCTGCTGACGGCGGTATTGCTGTGCTTAAAGGCAATCTTGCAGAAGACGGCGCAGTAGTTAAAAAAGGCGCTGTTGCACCTGAAATGATGCAGCATAAAGGACCTGCAAAGTGTTACAATAGTGAGGAAGAGGCTATTGCCGCAATCAACGGCGGTAAGGTTGTTGCAGGGGATGTTGTTGTTATCCGTTACGAAGGACCAAAGGGCGGTCCTGGTATGAGAGAAATGCTTTCTCCTACCTCTGCTATTATCGGTATGGGCCTTGGCTCATCTGTTGCTCTTCTTACAGACGGACGTTTTTCAGGAGCTACAAGAGGCGCGTCAATCGGTCACGTTAGTCCGGAGGCTGCAATGGGCGGTACTATTGCTCTTGTGGAGGACGGCGATGAAATTGAAATCGACATTCCTGCAAGAGTGCTTAAAGTAAATGTATCTGACGAGGTTCTTGCACAGCGTAAAGCTAACTGGAAACCTCCTGTTCAAGAACTTACAGGATATCTTAAGAGATATGCACAGCACGTTACGAGCGGTGCAAAAGGCGCAGTTTTTGAGGACTAAATCACCTCGCATATAGAAGTTTAAATGCTCCTGCCTAAAATTAAGCGGGAGGGAAAGTTACGAGGTTACTATGGATAAAGATGTAGCTATTTCGGTACAAAATGTTACTATGACCTTTAATCTTAATAAAGAAAAGGTAGATAATTTAAAGGAATATGTTATAAAGCTTTTAGGCAGAAAACTTGATTACAAAAAGTTTTATGCCCTTAAAAATATTAACTTTGAAGTAAAAAAAGGCGAGCATCTTGCTATTTTAGGTCTTAACGGTGCAGGTAAAAGTACTCTGTTGAAAACTATTGTAGGGGTTTACAAGCCTGTTGAGGGAACTGTTGAAAAGCAGGGCGTTATTGCTCCTCTTCTTGAGCTTGGCGCAGGCTTTGACCCAAACTACACAGGAGAGGAAAATATCTATCTCTACGGTGCTATCCTTGGTTATGACAGAGATTTTATAAGCTCAAAGTTTGATGAAATAGTTGAATTTTCCGAGTTGGGACATTTTATCAAAATACCGATTAAAAATTATTCCAGCGGAATGAGAGCAAGACTTGGATTTTCTATCGCTACGGCAGTAGAACCTGATGTGCTTATTCTTGACGAGGTATTGTCAGTAGGTGACGCAGGATTTAAAAAGAAGAGTTTAGCAAAAATACAATCTCTTTTTGATAAGGGAGTTACTGTTTTGTTCGTTTCACACAGTATTGAGCAGGTGCAGGAAATATGCGACACTGCAATTTTACTTGAGCACGGCGAAATAATTGCCCAAGGTTCTGTGGATGAAGTAATTCCTGTTTACGAGCAAAAGATAAAAAAACCTAAAAAAAAATAAATAAACGGTGCGTAGTTTTTCTGCGCACCGTTTTTCTTTTATTTGTATTTTTCTGCTTGTAAGTTAAACATATAAGCATATGTGCCGTTTTGTTTCATCAGCTCCTCGTGAGAGCCGCTTTCAATTATTTCGCCGTTTTCCATAACGTAGATTTTGTCTGCGTTTACCGTGGTCGATAATCGGTGGGAAATGAATATAACCGTTTTATTTTTCGCTGCGTCAAGCATTGCTTGATTCAGATTATATTCGGCAATAGGGTCAAGATTTGCCGAAGGCTCATCAAGAATGACGTAAGGGCAGTTCTTGTAAAATGCCCGTGAAATTGCTACCTTCTGACTTTCTCCCCCTGACAGCATTATTCCGTTGTCGTCAAACTCTCTTAATATTTCTGTGTCGGCACCGTTTTTCAGTTTCTTGTTAAATCCGCTGTGTTTTAAAGCCTCAAAAACTCTGTCTTTGTCCACCTTGTCGCTTAAAGCGACGTTTTCACCTACAGAACAGGCAAAAAGCTGAAAATCTTGAAAAACTGCCGCAAACCTGTCACGGTGACTTTCAACGGTAACGTCTTTGATGTTTTTACCGTCAATTTTAATTTCGCCGTCACTGACGTCGTAAAGCCTTAACAGCAGATTTGTCAGAGTAGTTTTTCCAGCACCGTTGTATCCCACAAGCGCTATTTTTTCATAAGGTTTTATTGTGAGATTAATATTTTTTAGGGTTGGCTCATCATTGCCGGGATAGGTAAAGGACATATTTTCAATTTTAATTTCTTTTGGCTGTCCTTTTTCAGCTTTTTCTTTTCCGTCCTTGATTTTGAAATCTGCTTTTAAAAATTCACGGTAGTTTTCAATCATTCGACCTCTTTCTTCAAAACGTGCAATTGCCCAAACCGTGAGAAAATTTATAGACATTGCTATTGAATAAGCGCCGTTAAATGTGGCAACAAAATCACCTGCACTTATAGACTTTTTAACTAACACCAGGTAACCGAGATAGAGAGGAAGAATAAACATAAATCCCAGCACCTGCATCCCTATATCCTGAATGCAGTAGAGCTTTGTGATTTTACCCCAATATTTTTTCTGATTGTCAATTACGTCATCGGCAGCGTCGTTGTACCTTTCAATAAGTATTGGTTTAATATTGTTCATTCTGACTTCTTTTGCGTAGTCCTGCAAATAAAAAATACGCTGAAAGTAGTCGGCACGTCTGTGAAGTTTTGTATTGTCAATCCTTCTGTTCATTTGAAGTATACCGATGTGTCTGCCAAGAGGCATAAAAATACATATTACGCCCAAAATGATTACAAGACACAAAGGATCAATAGTCAGAAGAACAGATGATATGGTAAGCAGGGATACAATCTCGCCGAAGTAATTTCGTACAATTCCCAAAAGGTTTTGAATATTGTCAGACGACGACTCAATGTTAAGTATAAAATTGTTGTAAAATTCGGGATTATCATATGATTCAAGATCAAGGGAACGGGCTTTTTCATACAGCGTTTTATTAAGACGGTAGTAAACTTTTTCCTTTTCTACATTCCAAAAAAATTCTCTGAAAAGCCAAGAAATCAAACGGCTCATTATAATAACCGCCGCAATTACTGCTACAACGTAAAAAATACGGCTTAAGTCTTTTTGAGACTGAACAATGTCAATAATGTATTTCACACCAAGCACACTTATAACTCTTTGAGGTAAAATTAGCAGCACACCCCACACAAATTCACCGATAACAAGCAGGGGAGAACATTTGAAAAGCAGTTTTACAAAAAACAGCATATTAGAGAAAATAGAATGCTGTGGCTTATTTTTACTTATATTTCCCCGCATTTTATCCCTCCTCTGCGTTATAGCTGGATGCCTGAAGTTCAAACATATTTTCATATTCTCCACCCTGAGCCATAAGTTCAGAGTGAGAGCCTGACTGAATTATCTCGCCGTCTTTAAGCACTATAATTTTATCGCTTAAAACGGCGCTTGAAAGCCTGTGGGATATGTAGATAACCGTTTTGTCATTAGTTACTTCAATAAGATTTTCATACATTTTATATTCAGCAATAGGGTCAAGTGCCGAACTTGGTTCGTCAAGAATTGCCACATCAAAATCTCTTGCAAAAAGTCTTGCCGTTGAAACTTTTTGATTTTCTCCGCCTGAAAGTCCTGCTCCGTTTTCGTCAAATTCTTTTGTCAGCACTGTATCTCCGCCTTTTTCAAGGCTTTCAATTTTATCCCACACACCGCTTTGCATAAGCGCTTGTCTTGCTGTTTCTTTGTCGCTGTCATCACAGGGTTTGCAAATTACATTTTCAAAAACAGATATGGCAAAATTTTTGTAGTCCTGAAATACGGTAGCATAAACATTTCGCAGGCTTTCAAGGTCATACTCTTTAAGACTGACGCCGTTATAGTAAATTTCACCTTCGGTAGGGTCGTAAAATCTCAAAAGCAGTTTTACCATAGTGGACTTTCCTGCGCCGTTTACTCCTACAATAGCTACGGTTTCACCTTTGTTTATTTTAAATGACAAATTTTTAAGGGAGTAATTGTTTGCGCTTGGATATTTAAAGGACACGTTTTTAAATTCTATACTTTCAAACTTTTCAGCTTTCATTTTTCCCGATTTAATTTTCGGCTCATAGCTGAAATAGTCCTTTAAGTTTTGAAAATAAAGCGCCATCTGGGTCATTTCGTCAAAACTTTCCGCAATGTCCATAGTGGCGTTTTGCACGGAGGTAATAGCTGAAATAACTACGCTGAAATTTGACACAGTCATACTGTTTTTTATAACAAATTCATATCCTGCATAAGCGTATGTGCAGATGATAGGTATAAAATCGCTGAAAAGTGAGCTTACCATACTGTATAAAAACAGCTTTAAGCCGTATTTTTTCAGTATTTTAATATTTGAATCAACTGCAAGTTTAAATCTTTTAAGCAGTACGCTGAAAATATTTGACGTACGCATATCTTTTGAAAAGTCGCGCAGAAACACGGTTCTTTGAATGTATGCCTTTATTCTGTTGTTTGTGGTCATTTCTAAGTCACGTTTGTAAACAAGCCGGCTTTTTGACATTTCGATAACAAATACAAAAATTACAGGCAGTAAAAACAAAAGATAAATCGGGTTGATTGCAGTTACGGTGGTAACTACGCATATAAAGGATATTAATCCCGATATAACTGCAGCGGCGTCATAGCAAATCAAATCAAAAAAACTGCTTGTCAGCACTATCGTTGCCCTTTGGTATTTGTCGTAAAATTCAGGATCCTCATAGCAGGATACGTCAAGGGAATTTGCCTTTTCAAATACCATATTGTTAAGGTATTTCAGTACCCCTTTTGTGGCAAACTGTTCCATTCTGGTGCCTTTCCACTGAAGAAACTTAGCCGCAGCGGAAACTGCAAAAAATAATACTAAATATTTCACATATACTTTAAAATCCGTGTTTGCCGTGATTACCTCAAGCAGTATTTTAAGGAACAGAATGTTTTGAATAAATATAGAAAAAACATTTTGGCTTACTTTTTGGAGAATGTATCCCAAAAGCAGCTTTTTGTCTGCTTTCCAAACAAGTCTTAAAGCATATATAACATTTTTAAAAACAGGAACCTTGTACCGTTCCTGTTCAGGTCTTAAACGTCTCATTTTTTTATCCCCCAAGAAAATAAAAAACCGTCGGCTGTTTTGCCAACGGTAATAAATCAAAATACTATAAAACCATACAGGTGCATTACATACCTGTACGTTGGCAAAACATAATATTTTTGTAATTGCAGTAATTAAGATAATTAACAGGATATCTTTTCATTATGTTTCGCCTCCTTATAAAAATTTAATTAATTATACTGAACATTATAACAGTTGTATAAAAATTGTCAATAAAAATTTAAAAGATTATATTATTTTATTGAATTTGCACAAATACTGCTTAATTTATAAGTAGTGTTGAATTGTTTAAAAGAAAGTATTAAAATAATAGCAACTAAAATAAGGGTGTTTTAAGATGTTTGATTTACAGCAGTTTTTAAATAAGCTTGATGAAATGTATAATAATCCTGCCGGCCTTGAGGATTATCTTGCAGACGGAGTAAAAGACGCAGAAAAAAGTCAGGACAAGGGGGCAATGCTTGTTATACTTAATGAGCTTATGGGACTTTACCGTGTTACAAGCAAGTATGACAAGTGCACTGCCTGCGCAGATAAAATTCTTGAACTATGTAAAGACCTTGGTCTTGAGGGTACGGTGAATTTTGCAACGGCGCTTTTGAATATTGCCACTGCTTACAGGGTGATGAAAAGGTACAATGAGGCGGAGAATTATTACAGTCAGATAAAGAAAATATTTGATGAAAAATTACCTCTTCCTGATTACAGAATGGCAACTCTTCATAACAATCTTAGCCTGCTTTACAGTGAAACTAACAGGCTTGATATGGCAAAAGACGAGCTGTTGATGGCTATGGATTTGATAAAAAGTCTTGAAAATTCTGAAATTGAGATTGCCATAACCCATACAAATTTAGGTAATATTTGTTTTGCACTTCACCAGAATGACCAAGCACAAGAGCATATGCTAAAGGCAGTAGATATATTTGAAAGTCAAAAGGGAGAAAAGGATGCTCACTATCCATCTGCCTTGTCAGGACTTGGCGAGTTGTATTTCAGCAAGGGAGAACTTGAAAAATCAGCAGCCTGTTATGAAAAGGCGCTTGATGAAATTAAGGCTCATTACGGTATAAATGATTATTACAATGTAACTCTTGAAAATTTAAACTTAGTTAAAGATACTTTAAAAAGGCAAAGAGCAGTTGCGTTAAGCAAGCTTAAAGGGCTGGATATTTCTCAAAAATATTACGAAACTTACGGTAAAAAAATGCTTGAGGAAAAGTATGGAAATTATTTAGACAGAATTACTGTTGGTTTGGTTGGTGAAGGCTCTGAGTGTTTGGGATTTGACGATGAATATTCCAGCGACCACGATTTCGGACCGTCTTTTTGTATTTGGCTTGACGATGACTTGTATGATGAAATAGGCGATGAGTTAAAATCTGATTATGACAATTTACCAAAAGAATTTATGGGCTTTTCTGCCAGAAATACCACGGTAAACGGTAAAAACAGAGTAGGGGTTCTTAACACTAATCAGTTTTATAAATCAATTCTTGAAAGGGATTTTATCCCGTATTCAGATGATGAGTGGCACAGCGTTGAGGAAAAATTTTTATGCACTGCCACTAACGGCAGAATTTTTAAAAGCTCGTCAAATTCTTTTGAAAAAATAAGGCGACACCTGTCTTATTATCCCCATAATGTAAAAATTCAAAAGCTTGCTATCGCTCTTGGAAATATGGCTCAAACAGGGCAGGTGAATTTCTCAAGAATGTTGAAAAGAAAAGATTTTGCAAGCGCTCATCTTTGCATAAACGAATTTGTGAAATACACAATTAACTGCGTTTATATTCTTAATAATACTTATACGCCTTATTACAAGTGGCAGTTTAAAGGCATGAAGAATTTTGATAATATGAAAGACGTTCAAAATCTTCTTGAAAGTATTATGGATACTGATATCAGAAGCGGTGAAATTAAAGAGAAAATTGAAAAAGTGTGCGACCTTGTAGCAGCGGAGCTTAACAGACAAAAGTTAAGCAGTATAACTGACAATTTTCTTGAATTTCAAAAAGAAGAGGTGTTAAATAATGGATAAAAATAAGCTTATTGACAATATCGTTTTGCTTGAGTGGAAGCAGTTTCAGGCAACGCAGAACGAGGGAGGAAGAGCCTCTTGTCAGGACGATTTTGAAACATTTAATATAATGCGTCAAAGCCAGTATCTTGCTTGGTATGATGACGTTACAGAAAGCTATTATAACGACCTTTTAACTGCTGAAAGCAAGCCGTGGAATTTAGTAACTGAAAAGTATGCCAGAATGATGGAAAGTACTGCCCCTGAAGAATATAAAAATCTTGCAGATAAATTACCAAAATTAAGCCCTGAAAGAATAGAAAAACAGGAACAAATCATTTCTAAAAGAGTAAAGTGGGAGGAAGATTTTGCAAAGAAATTTCCTGCTTTGCACGACACGGCAAGACCAATCCACACAAGTCAGGACACCCAGTGGGAAACATCATTTGAAACGTACGCCCGTGGAGAAATTTCAACATATTCCGATAAAACAGTAGATTTATATTTAAAAATGGTAGAGGATATGGATAGTAAAGGACAAAACCTGTCTGAAATCACCGTTTTGTATATGGTTAAATTTTACGGTTATGAGTCCCTTGAAAAAGCAAACGAAAGATATGAAAAGGAAAACGATTGAGTTTAAATGATTTTAAATTCATAAATTTCTTATTGTTAAACAGCAAAAAAGAGATGAACCTGCGTTCATCTCTTTTTTTATGCCTGTTGTCTGAATTGAAGATTGTAAAGCTCTTTGTAAAGTCCGTCATTTTTTATCAAATCATCGTGTTTGCCCTGTTCAACAACTTTTCCGTCGTCGATAACTGCAATTTCGTCGGCATTTTTAATTGTTGACAATCTGTGGGCAACAACAATTGTGGTTCTGCCCTTGCAAAGCTCGTCAAGTGACTGCTGAATAAGTATTTCGGTCGTGTTGTCCAGAGCAGACGTGGCTTCGTCAAGTATAAGGATTGACGGGTTTTTCAAAAATACTCTTGCAATGCTCAGCCTTTGCTTTTGACCACCCGAAAGTCTTACGCCTCTTTCGCCGATAACAGTGTCGTAGCCCTTTGGCATATTCATAATTGCATCGTGGATATTTGCTCTCTTCGCCGCCTCTATAACCTCTTCATCTGTGGCGTCAAGACGTCCGTATAAAATATTTTCTTTTATTGTTGCGTTAAAAAGATAAACATCCTGCTGAACAATTCCTATGTTTTGACGCAGAGATTTCATAGTGATTGAGTGAATGTCCTGACCGTCGATAAGGATTTGTCCTTCTTCCACGTTGTAAAATCTCGGTATTAAGTGGCATATAGTGGTTTTTCCGCCGCCGCTTGGACCTACAAGAGCAAATGTTTCACCTTTTTCAATTTTTAAATTAATGCTTCTTAATACGTTTTTGTCATCACCGTAACCGTAAGTTACGTTTTGAAATTCGATATTTCCCTCTATTTTTTCTACGTCTTTTGCCCCGTCACAGTCTTTTTCAGGCTCTTGGTCCATTATCTCTGTAAATCTTTCAAAGCCTGTAACACCGTTTTGGTACTGCTCCATAAATTCAATAAGCGTTCTGACAGGAGCAATAAATATGTTTACCGAAACGATAAAAGCTGTATAGTCGCCGAAATTTATTTTGCCTGCGTAAAGGAAAAGTCCGCCTGCAAGGAGCACCACTACGTTGAAAACATCTGTAATAAAAGTGGTGGAGGAGTGAAACTGACCCATCGCTTTGTATGCGTCACGCCTTGATTCCACAAACTCCTTGTTGCCGATTTCAAATTTTTCCTCCTCGTTTTTGGAGTTGGTAAACGCCTTTGTCACCCTTATTCCCGATATACTGCTTTCAAGAGCGGCGTTTATAACGGCAATCGCCTCACGGCTTTTCTTAAATGCTGTTTTCATTTTCTTTCGTAAAGCGGCGGATATTACCAGCAAAAAAGGCACACATAAGAATATTATCAGCGTCAAAGGTACGTTTATTGAGGCAAGATATACAAACGATGTAATTATGGTCAAAGTTGAAATAATCAGATTTTCAGGTCCGTGATGAGCAAGCTCGCTGACCTCAAACAAGTCGTTTGTCATGCGTGACATAATCTTTCCTGTTTCGTGGTCGTCATAAAATTTATACGGCAGTTCTTGCAGACGGCAAAACATATCCCGCCTCATCTGCGCCTGCATTTTTACGCCCATTACGTGACCTTGATACTGGATAAAGAAATTCAGTCCCATTCTTACAAGATAAAGTGCTATCAAACCGCAGGCGCTTGCTATAATCAACTTAAATTCCTTGTTAGGAATAAAGTCGTTGAGCATCTGCCTTGTAATTATGGGATAAAATATTCCGATTACGGACACTATGAGAGAAGCCCCCATATCAAGAGAAAATATCAGCTTGTGAGGCTTATAATAAGAAATAAAACGCTTAAACATTTAAAAATCTCCCATTAACGTGTTAATGTTAATTATGTATTGTTTAAAGATTATAGCAGATTTTATTATGAAATAAAAGTTTTTTCCTTAAAACATTCATAAATTCCACGCCGAAAATATTTGCCTTTTTAATTTTAATTGCAAACCTTGCAAAAATATGATAATTTAATTTTGGTGATGTTTATGAAGATATTATTTGCGTCAGATTCTTTTAAAGGAACGATGGACTGCGAAAAAATAGGTAAACTTTTAAATACAGCCGTTTCAAAAGTATTTCCCGACGCAATAACAGAAAATATATGTGTGGCAGACGGCGGCGAAGGCACTATGAAAGTCGTTACACAAGAGCTTGGAGGAACAGTTAAAAAGGTAAGGGTTAAAGACCCTTTGTTTGAAGATGTTGAGGCTGAATACGGCATCTTGCCTAATAACCGTGCAATTATTGAAATGGCGCAGGCATCAGGACTGCCGCTGGTTGATGATGATAAGAAAAATCCTCTCTATACTACCACTTTCGGCACAGGTCAGCTTATTAAGGACGCTCTTGACAGCGGCGCAAGGCATATTACCATTTCTGTTGGCGGCAGTGCTACCAACGACGGCGGTATCGGCGCCCTTTCAGCTTTGGGCTTTAGATTTCTTGATGGCGGCGGCAATGAGCTTAATGGAACAGGTGAAAGTCTTGAAAAAATCTGTGGAGTAGATTTAAGCGGCGTTTATCCCGCTGTTAAAGAAGCTGAATTTGATGTAATGTGCGATGTGACCAACGTTTTAACAGGCGTAAACGGTGCTTCACATGTCTTCGCCCATCAAAAGGGAGCCGATGAAGAAACTGTTCTTCGCCTTGAACAAGGTATGATAAATTTTGCCCGCGTTACCGCTGAAACGGTAAACGCTGATTACAAAGATGTTTCGGGAATGGGAGCAGCGGGAGGTCTTGCCTTCGGACTTAAGGCATATTTAAACGCTGAAATCAAATCCGGAATAGATGCCGTTCTTGACTTAATTAATTTTGATAAAAAGTTAAAAGATACTGACCTTGTTATTACAGGTGAAGGCAGAATTGACTTACAGTCTGTTAACGGCAAAGTTGTATCAGGAGTGGGATTAAGGTGCAAAAAGGCAGGTGTTCCCGCCGTTGCCATAGTTGGCGGAATGTTAAAAGGGTATGATGAAATATTTAATTATGGAATTATGTCGGTTATGCCTACGGTTAACATTGCAATGACGTTAAACGAAGCGATGGAGAGAAGCGAAGAATTGTATCTTGATGCAGCTTTGAGAATGTTAAGGTTTATTAAATGCGGAATTGATTTAGGTTTGAAAACTGTAGATACAGATAAGAAATGCTGAAATTATAGGGCTTGGAGTGATTGATTTTATTTTAATGAGAAAACATTTTGACAGAAGAAAATAATTTTTAAACGCAAATTGTTTGCATTAGAGTTGATGAACTTGTGGAGAAAAAGCAAAATCTCACCGCCTCAGCCAGCAGTTTAATCAGCTTTACGAGGCAGATGCAGAAGAAAAATACTAAACAACTTTTGGATGAGTGGGAAGAGGTGACAATTATGCTGGGACCTATTTATTTCTATTATGGTTGTCATACAAAACAGCAAAAACTGCTTAAATTATATTAGTAGTGTGTATTTTTAATTTTAGTTAATATCACTAATCTCCATATCTAATAGTCAACAAATTGAGATTAAACAAAAAACTGTGAAGAAGGGGATTCTTCACAGTTTTTTTATTTTACATCAGCAAAAAGCAAACAGTATATTTCTGTTATTTGTCAAAACTTGGGTTTGTCAAATAGTAGTTTTTGCTGTTTAGTCTGTCTGTTGCAATTCTTAAGCCTTCACCGAATCTTTGGTAATGGACGATTTCACGTTCGCGTAAAAATTTTATAGGCTCTATAATATCAGGGTCGTCGACAAGACGAAGAATGTTGTCATAGGTTACGCGTGCTTTTTGCTCTGCTGCAAGATTTTCGTTAAGGTCGGCAATAACGTCGCCCTTTACCGCCATTCCTGCCGCATTCCAAGGAGAACCGCTTGCAGATGTTGGATATACACCAGTGGTGTGGTCAACAAAATAAGCCGCAAAACCCGGATTTTCTTCTATTTCCTTTTCTGTTAGGTTGCGAGTGAGCTGATGAACCATTGTTCCTATCATTTCAAGGTGACCCAGTTCCTCCACGCCTGTGGAGGACACACAAGTGA
>CALWVQ010000059.1 GCA_944385025.1 uncultured Eubacterium sp. | reverse complement strand
CATACATATTAGTGGTGATTTTATGAAAAAATCTATCACGATAATTTTAGCAGGACTTTTTTCCTTTGTATGTATTCTGTCTATAAACTCAATAGGCAGTGATTATGACGAAATATCTGTTTCATACAGTGATAAGGTAAATTTGATAATTGATGCAGGTCACGGCGGAATTGATGCAGGTGCAGTTGGGACTGACAATTCCCTTGAAAAGGACATTAATTTGTCTATTGCTCAAAAACTCTATGATTTTGCTATGGTAAGCGGAATTTCGTCATTTTTAATCAGAGACGGCGACTATCTGTATTACGATGTCGGAGACGATAAAAGCCGTTCTGACTTATATAATCGGTATGATTTTGTCAACAGCGTACCAAATTCAACGCTTATTTCAATTCATCAAAATCATTTTACCGATGAAAAAGAAAACGGTATGCAAATCTGGTATTCGCCAAACGATTCTGAAAGCAAAGTTTTGGCAGACAGTATTCTGACTATTTCAAAAGATAATTTACAAAAAAATAACACAAGAGAAAATAAAAAATCAGACGACAGCTATTATCTGCTGTATAAGGCTAAAGTTCCGTCAGTTATGGTTGAATGCGGGTTTATGAGCAACGCTGAAGAAAATAAACAACTTCAGGACAACGCTTATCAAAATAAGCTCGCTTATTCCATTATGCTGGGATTTTGTCAATATCTGATTGAGGAGAATTAAATGGCTAAAAGCAAATCTGTTTATGTTTGCAGTGAATGCGGCTACCAGTCGCCAAAGTGGCTCGGGAAATGCCCGTCCTGCAATCAGTGGAACACTATGGAAGAAGAAATTGAAAATACTTCATCAAAACCTTTGTCCAAAAGCAGTTCTGTATCAAAGGTTATGGCTCTTGACGAAATTACAACAGACGTTGAAAAGAGAATTTCCACGGGAATTAACGAGTTTGACAGAGTACTTGGTGGAGGAATAGTTTACGGAAGTCTTATTCTTTTAAGCGGCGACCCCGGTATCGGCAAATCAACTATTCTTCTTCAAATCTGTCAGTATTTAGGCAAAAACAGTAAAGTCTTATATGTCAGTGGTGAGGAATCTGCAAATCAAATTAAAATGCGTGCAAACAGACTTAACGTAACCACGGACAACCTTTATATTCTTACCCAAACAGATGTATCGGAAATTGTTGACGCCATAAAATCAAATAAGCCTGACATTGTAATTATAGATTCTATTCAGACAATGGTATATGAGGAAATAGGCTCCTCTGCGGGCTCTGTAACACAAGTCAGAGAATGTACCAACATATTTATGCATACTGCAAAAGGACTTGGTATTCCTATTATTATTGTGGGTCACGTTAATAAGGACGGAGCCATTGCCGGACCAAAGGTACTTGAGCACATTGTGGACACCGTTCTTTATTTTGAAGGTGAAAAAAACTACTCCTACCGTATTTTGAGAGGAGTAAAAAACAGATTTGGCTCAACAAATGAAATAGGAGTGTTTGAAATGACAGGGGAGGGCTTAAAAGAGGTTTTAAACCCTTCACTGATGATGATTTCAGGCAGACCCAAAAACACGTCAGGAACCTGTGTAGCTTGCGTTATGGAGGGCAGCAGACCTATTCTTGCAGAGGTTCAGGGACTTGTATGTGCAACAGGGTTCGGTACTCCGAGAAGAATGAGTACAGGCTTTGACTATAATCGTATGAATATGCTGCTGGCTGTTCTTGAAAAAAGGTGCGGCTACTATTTCAATAATATGGACGCATATATTAATGTTATCGGCGGCTTGCGCCTTGATGAGCCTGCGGCAGATTTAACCGTCTCTCTTGCACTTGTATCATCTCTTAAGGAAAAAGCAGTAGGGGACAAAGTATTGGCTTTCGGCGAAGTGGGTCTTGCCGGAGAAATCAGAGCAGTAAGTCATTGTGAACAAAGAGTACAGGAAGCTTATCGACTTGGTTTTGAAAAGTGCATAATTCCTTTTCATAATTATAAATCTCTGTCAAAGGATTTAAAGATAAACGTCGATATTGTTCCTGCAAGAAATATAAGAGACGCGTTTACAGCATTAATAGACGAATAAAAAAACACAGGTTTTATGCCTGTGTTTTTATTTTTTAATATTCAGAATAGGGGTTGCAATCCTATAAAAAATTTGCTACAATTATACAAAATAAATGATATTTTTGTTTAAGTCGGTTGCGGTAGTAACTGGCTTTTTTTTAGTTGTCAAGGGCTGGCTATCAGCCAGCTTGTGAAACCCTTGACAACATCCACAGGATAAGAACAACAATGAACGCTTTGGGTGTGTGCCACTCTTGTGGCAAAACCGCTATCGTTGAGTTGCGCCCCCTCTCTCTGCGCAAGAGAGAGGGCGGGGGGAGTGAGTCGGCTCTCGTGAGAGCCTGAAACGGCAACAATTTAACATTTTCGTGTTTGTTAAATAAATACGCCGTTGAACGGAAAAAAAGCGCGAAAAGGCGTTTTACCGCCTTGTAGCGCTTTAGCCTAATTTCCCGTAGGGGAAATCGGGGCGGACAAAGGCAAAAGAGGGGGGCGCGCAGCACCCCCCCAAAGCCGAAACAATCCCACGGCGCCGTAAAAAAGTGCCTGCGGCACTTTTTACAAGCCGATAT
>CALWVQ010000058.1 GCA_944385025.1 uncultured Eubacterium sp. | reverse complement strand
TTATATTTAAAGCATTTTGCGATGAAAACAGAATAAAAATAATCAAAATACTTGCCACAGGTGAAAAGTGCGCCTGCAAACTGCTGGAAGAGCTAAATGTTTCACAGCCCACACTTTCACACCATATGAAAATACTGTGCGACTCAAAAATTGTAAATTCACGAAAAGAGGGCAAATGGACCCACTATTCCATATCAAAAAAAGGAATAAGTACCGCTCAAAATATTTTGTTGTCGTTAACAGAAAACGAGCAAAACTGAGTGCCGTGATGCATCCTTTGCACACGGCTTAAACTAAACTATATATATTTAC
This sequence comes from uncultured Eubacterium sp., assembly GCA_944385025.1. Taxonomy (GTDB): domain Bacteria; phylum Bacillota; class Clostridia; order Oscillospirales; family Acutalibacteraceae; genus Eubacterium_R. Next base: position 2,767 of record CALWVQ010000058.1, on the reverse strand, counting down.
ACATTTCAATATATAAATATGAAATACTGATATTTGGTGATAATATGGATAAAATGCAAACAATATGGGATTTTTTTCAAAATGAAATTCTGGGAATGAAATGGCTTAACCGAATTTTTGAAAACCTGCTGAACATGATAGGTGTGGACACTCAAAGCAGAATCGGGGCAAGCGTTCAATTCTTTCTGTACGACACGATTAAAATACTGATACTGCTGGGATTTCTGATTTTTATAATTTCTTACATTCAAAGCTACTTTCCCCCTGAAAGAACTAAAAAAATATTAGGAAAATTCCACGGCATAACGGCAAACATACTGGCGGCGCTTTTAGGCACGGTAACGCCGTTTTGTTCCTGCTCGTCAATTCCCCTTTTTATGGGATTTACAAGTGCGGGACTGCCTTTAGGCGTAACTTTTTCGTTTTTGATTTCCTCGCCTATGGTGGATTTAGGCTCACTTATATTGCTAATGAGCATTTTTGGGTGGAAAGTTGCGGTAGTTTATGTTATTCTTGGTTTGGTAATTGCAGTAATCGGCGGAACGCTTATTGAAAAGCTGGGACTTGAAAACCAAGTGGAAGACTATATCAGAAACGCAAACTCTATCGACCTGCCGCAAGAGGAGTTAAAGACTAAAGATCGTATCAAATTCGCTTGGGAAAAGGTCGTATCTACCGCAAAAAAGGTTACACCGTATATCTTAATAGGTGTGGCGGTAGGCGCCGTAATTCACAACTGGATACCTGAAGATTTTATCATAAAGGCTCTGGGAAGCGACAATCCTTTCGGCGTTATTATAGCTACCGCTGTGGGAATACCTATGTACGCCGATATATTCGGAACTATACCGATTGCCGAGGCGCTTTTGTCAAAAGGGGCTTTGCTGGGAGTGGTACTGTCATTTATGATGGGAGTGACAACGCTGTCCCTGCCGTCTATGATTATGCTTAAAAAGGCAGTAAAGCCTAAATTACTTGGTGTGTTCATTGCAATTTGCACCATAGGAATAATAATAGTGGGATATTTTTTCAATGCATTACAAAGTATATTAATATAATTAACGGAGGAAAATATTATGGCATTGTTTAACTTTAAAAAGAAAATGGAAGACGATATGTACTGTTCCTGCTGCGGCTGTGCAACTAATGCGCCTGTGGACGAGGATATTGAACAGGGATGTGAAATCAGTGCAAAAACCACAGTTAAAGTTTTAGGCTCAGGCTGTAAAAACTGCCGCACTCTTTATGAAAATGCAAAACAGGCGGTAAGCGCTTTAGGACTTGACGCCGATGTGCAGTACGTAACCGATATGTCTGTTATCGCAAAATACGGCGTTATGAGTATGCCTGCCATTGTTATAAACGAGAAAGTTGCATCGGCAGGTAAGGTACTCAAAGCAGACGAAATTGAAAAGCTTTTAAATGCATAATACTGTAAACACATAACATAATTTTTTAAATTAACGTATTAAAAAAGTAGATTTAATCTCACAGAAAAAACCGTCCTGTATAAATCAGGACGGCTTTTTTATGACACGACTATCGCTTGGGAGTAAAGCTTTTTAAAATTTCTTTCAAAATCGGATATTGACTGGGTAACATTTTCACCTGCTGAAGGGTCGTTAAGATAAACGTAATTGCTGTCGTAGCCTATCAGTACGGCGCAATGCTCGCCTACTAATTCGCTGAATTTTCCGCTTCCGTCAGGATAGGTCCACGTTACGCCTTTTTTTGTAGGATTGCCGTTTTTCACACACCAAACCACAACAGGCTCGCCTTTTTTAACATAGTCAAACAAAGTGTCTACGCTGCAACCGGAAATATCTTTGACCTTATCGCCCGCCACAGTTTTCATTGACTGAACAAGAGGCTTTGCAAAACAGCCGTAAGAGCCTTTGCTTAATCCTTTTGACGGATGACCCACAAACTCCTCAAAGGGATTTGCTCCTACCCATTTGCCGTTTTCCTGATGTTTTGCCTCACCCATAGGCAAAGCCTTTACAATTTGACCCACGCTGACATTGTAATTATGATAATTCAACACCATTACCGCCGAAACCGCCTCGCACCCTGTGGGATAGCCCAGTGAAAACTGATTGAGATAGGGAACGCCGTCTATTTTACAAGGCTTTACAGACGACAGATAGGAGCTTTTCACATATCCCACCTTGCCCGAGCCGAAATTTATCATCGCCCAGCTACCGTTTTTGACAATTTCAACAGCCCTGCCGATAGGCAATTTGTCAACAATACTTGCATCTGTTGACGGATAAGAGCGGACATTTAAGACCACGGTAGTATACATAGTTTTTGAGGTTTTGTTTTTAGTAACGGTAACGTTTACCGTACCTGTTTTTCCGTTAGAGGCAGTTGCAGTAAGCTTTGCCTCTCCTTCGCTTTTTGCAGTGATTATGCCGTTTGAATATTCTGCCACACTTGTGTCTGACGATGACCACTTCAGTTCTTTATAAGTTGCATTTGAGGGAGCCACATCGGCGCTGATTATATATTTCTGCCCTTTTGAGATTTTTACCGTATTATCGCTGAGGGTAACCTTTTCCACCTCAACAGGCATAACTTCCACCGTGCATTTTGCGGCTATTCTTCCTGTAGAATCCTTGGCAGTTACAGATGTTGTACCTACCGAAACACCTGTTACCTGTCCTTTTTCATCAACTGCGGCAACATCGCTGTTACCGCTGGTAAAGGACACTGTTTTGTCGGTGGTGTTTTCGGGCAACACAGTTGCTGTCAACTGACTTTTGTC
>CALWVQ010000057.1 GCA_944385025.1 uncultured Eubacterium sp. | reverse complement strand
GGGTAAAGCTCAAAAGCTTTTTCAAGAGCCTCAGGGTCCATATTCCAAGTGTGGTACTCTGTATCAATAAAAACAGGTACTCCGCCCTCATAAACAACAGGATTAACTGTTGCGCCGAAGGTCATATCGGAGCAAAAGACCTTATCCCCTGCCTTTACTCCTGCAAGCTTAACAGCAAGGTGGAGGGCTGCTGTTCCTGCGGAAAGAGCCACTGCATATTTACAGCCTATTTTTTCACAAATCAGTTTTTCTGACTGATTGATGTTTTCGCCTACAGTAGACATCCAGTTTGTTTCATACGCTTCGTTAATGTATTTAATTTCATCACCGTGCATTGTCGGTGTAGAAAGCCATATTTTATTTTTAAACGGTTTGATTTCCATAAAATCAATAAACTCCTAAATTTTCTTTACAGCGTGCATTTCCATTGACTCCTCGGCGTTCTTATTTACGTCCTCTGGGCGTTTGAAGGTTGGAACTGCTTTTCTAAGTGCTTCACGGACAATATTATCGTCCTCTGTGTCACAAGCTTTTTTGAGAATATCAAGCTTGCTCTCAAGCTCATCAAATGTGATGGGCTTTTCTCTTTCTATAAATATCAATTCATTTTCAGTTGTGTCAAGCTTTCTTGTACCCACCAAAAGCTCCTCGTAAAGCTTTTCGCCGGGTCTGAGTCCTGTTTCGATAATTTCAATATCCTTTGCGCCCGAAAGGTTAATCATATTTTTTGCAAGGTCGTAAATCTTGATAGGCTGTCCCATATCAAGAACAAAAAGCTCGCCGTTGTCTGCCATAGCGCCTGACTGAAGAACAAGCTGCGAAGCCTCGGGAATAGTCATAAAGTAACGTATAATTCGTTTATCTGTTAGAGTGATAGGTCCCCCTACTGCAATCTGTCTTTTAAACAGAGGAATTACAGAGCCTGCAGAACCGAGAACATTACCGAATCGTGTAGAACTACACTTTAATGTGCCCCTTGTGCTGTATGCCTGTACTATCATTTCGCACATGCGCTTTGTAGCGCCCATAACATTTGTAGGATTAACCGCCTTATCGGTTGAAACCATCATGAAGCGCTCTGTATTGTACTCCTCGCAAAGCTCAAGGACAATTTTAGTACCGAAAACATTGTTTTCAACAGCCTCAACACAGTTATGCTCCATGAGCGGAACGTGTTTATGAGCGGCGGCGTTAATTACAATTTGAGGATTATATGTATCAAATACCTTTTCCATTGCTTTTTTGTTTGTTATTGACGCAATTTCAACCTGAAGATCAATACTGCCATTGTACTTAAACTTCAGCTCCTGCTGAACGTCGTAAGCGCCGTTTTCATAAATATCAAGAATTACAATCTGCTTTGGTTTCATTTTTGCAAGCTGACGACAAAGCTCTGAACCGATTGAACCGCCGCCTCCTGTTATAAGAACAACCTTGTCTGCAAAGTAAGCACTTGTCTTTTCATCAACCATCTTTATAGGTTTTCTGAAAAGCAAGTCCTCAATTTCAAATTCACGCAAACGTGTTTTTTTTCCGGCTTCGTGGACTGATGGTTGGTCATAAACCTTAATTTTACAGCCAAACTTTTTGTAATAGTCATAAAGCTCTTTTCTATTTTCCACTTTTGATGGCAAAGCAAAAATTATTTCTTGAATTTTGTATTCCTTCAAAATTTCAAATGTATTGCTTCCCTCTTGAAAAACAGGAATTCCTTGAATTTCTCTGCCTGCTTTTTTCTCGTTAATATCAAAAAAACATCTTGGGGTATAGGCGGAGTTAGCGTTATTAATCAGTTCTTCTGCAAGACCTACCCCTGATGTGCCTGCGCCTACAATTGCAACCTTGATTTTTTGAGTTTCCTCGTGTTTCTTTACTTCTACTCCCTTGGCAAAAATCCTAAGCAACAACCTTAAAATTTTGCCTCTAAAACTCATCTCATTACCGCATTTAAAGCAGTAACGATACATCATTCTCATGCCCAGTGAAAAAATAAGATTTATGGACATGATTGCAACCATTCGAACAAATACAACACGTCGAAAATCAAAAAGATATTGTAGCAGAAATTCAAGTCCTACAAAAATGCCAAAAGCAAATGCATCGGTAATCATAAACCTTATGTAGCACTGAATTCCGCCGAAACGCCATATTTGCCTGTATACATCTCCTGCAAATCTGCATATTAATATACTGCCTAATGCTAATAAAAAATTGACTAAAATCTCTTTCCTTGCAAAAGGCACATTTCCTTCATAGACAAGCAGCAAAAGGAAATAAACAATTGTGTAAGTAATAACATCATAAAACACCAGTGTCCAACGGATGTTGAACTTACTTTTAACAGAATCTTTGACGTTTTTCATAATTCTCCTTATTTACAATCACTAAATCTGTAATAACAAAAATATAAAATACTTATTTTTTACATACAATCACACGTAATATGTCTAATTATATAACGTATGTCATATAGTGTCAAGAAAGGTTATAACCGTAAAGTTATAAATATATAACAGAATTTCCAAAAAACGTCATAATTCATCAAAATGTAATGTTTCTATTACAATTTTCATCTGAATTCAATAATTTAGCTTGAATTTAGCTTAACCGCCGTCATAGTATTACCTGATATTTTGTTGTTAATATTTTAACAAAGTTTGCCAAAAGCCGTTGAAAAGAAATATTTTTTGTAATATAATTGAACACGGTGGTGAAAAAAATGAGTAATTCTAAAATTATTGCAGTTGCAGGAAAGGGCGGCGTTGGCAAAACGTCAATTTCAGCCACAATCGTGCGACTTTTAACAGAAAAATATCCTGACAAGAAAATTCTTGCCATAGATGCAGACCCAGCTGTGGGACTTTCAACTGCTTTGGGCATCGACGTCAAAATGACTATTGATGACATAAGAAAGGAGATTATCGCATCTGTTGAGGACGGAGATACAAGAGGTGCAGTTGAGCTTTTAGGCGAGGCGAAATACCGCATATTTGACGCTCTTGTGGAAACTAACGGCTTTTCATTTATTGCAGTGGGCAGGCCTGAAACAGCAGGCTGTTACTGTAAAATTAACACATATTTGAAAGAGGTTATCTCTATCCTTTCAAATGAATTTGACTATGTTGTTATTGATGGCGAGGCAGGAATTGAGCAGATAAACCGCAGAGTTATGGAAAAGGTAACTCACCTGCTTTTAATAACAGACCCAAGCAAAAAAGGATGTCAGGTAATAAACACTATAAAAAGTGTTGCAGACGAGCTTGTTATGTATGAAAAAATCGGTGCAATAGTTAACAGAATGGCTGATTTGTCATTAA
>CALWVQ010000056.1 GCA_944385025.1 uncultured Eubacterium sp. | reverse complement strand
AAATCAGGGTCAAGTACCACGCCGATTATCATTTCCCTGTCTTTTGCAAGTCCTACGCTTATGGCGCTGTGCTGAAAGCCTTTTATAAAGTTAGTCGTTCCGTCAATGGGGTCAACAATAAAGCAGTAGCCGTCGGTAAGTCTTTTGTTATCCTCGCCCTCTTCACCTAAAAAGTTACAGTCGGGAATAATTTTTCTTAATTCGCAAAACAGAAAATCCTGAATTTCCTTGTCATATTTAGTTACAAGATTTACATTAGAGCCTTTTTCTTCAATGTTTAAGTCGTCGTGAGCAGATTTGTATATTTCGCCTGCTTTTTTAACTGCATCAATTATTTTGTTAAGCATAATATCATCTCCTTTTTTCATTGTACCACAATATTTGCAGGAAAAAAACCATATAATTATTATTGACTTGATTATGTCAATAGTTTAGAATTAAACTAAACTGTTATAAAGGTAAAGGAATGATTAAGTGAGAGTTTTTATAAGCTGTCTTGTGTGCAGACTTGTTACTTTTATTCTTCATAAAATGGGCAGGGGCGCAACAACTCTGCCTGGCAGAGTTGCACTTAAAGTAAAAAGAAATGTTCTTTCAGATTTGTCAAAGAATGTTAAGGTTATTATCGTCACAGGAACAAACGGAAAAACCACCTCCTGCCGAATTATCGAAGAAGGTTTAAAAACGGCGGGTAAAACATATTTTATCAATAAATCAGGTGCAAATCTCATTACAGGAATTACGGCGTCTTTTATTATGAATTCCACCATAACAGGTAAGGCAAAAAAGGAATACGCCATAGTCGAGTGCGATGAAAATGCATTTAAAGAGGTTTCAAGATATATCAGAGCGGACGTAGTTCTTGCAACTAACGTATTTCGCGATCAGCTTGACAGATACGGCGAGGTTACTCACACTCTTAACGCTATTAAACAGTCGGTTATGAATTTGCCTAAGGCAACTGTTTGTCTAAACGCTGACTGTTCGCTTACCTATTCAATGTCAAGGGAAATTCCTAATAAAATCGTTACTTACGGCGTAAACGTGCCTTTTGATGAAAATGCAAAAGAGCCTGAAATTTCCGACGCTAAATACTGTATTTTCTGTAAGCACGAATATAAATATTCTTATCATACCTACGGGCATCTTGGCGGTTTTAAGTGTTCTAACTGCGGATACGAAAGGGTAAAGCCTGATTTTGCTGTAACCTCTGTTGAAGAGCTTAAACCAAACAGTTCTTTAGTTGTAACAGATTTTAACGGAGAAAAAAATCTAACAAAAATTAATATCGGCGGAGCATATAACGTGTATAATGCAGTAGGCTGTGCTTCTGCTCTTTATGCTCTCGGAATTGATATGAAAACCATCTATAAAGCACTTGAAAACTTCAACGGCGCTTTCGGTAGGATGGAGCAGTTTGAGGCAAACGGAAACAAAATTAACGTTATACTTGTTAAGAATCCCGCAGGCTTCAGCCAGACAATGAGCTATCTTTCATCAATTAAAGATGACTTTACCTTAATTATGTCACTTAATGATAACGCTGCAGACGGCAGAGATATAAGCTGGATTTGGGACGTGGATTTCGGTTCTGTTTTCAGCAAAAGTAACGTAAAAGATATTTATGTAACAGGAAAAAGGTGTTACGACCTTGCGGTTCGTGTTAAGTACGAGGGTGTAGGTGAAAACAGAATTAAAATCATTGAAAACGAGGATTACAATAAACTTGTGGACGTGGCAGTGAGTCAGGGAAGAGACGTTTATATTGTGCCTACTTATACGTCTATGATGACAATGCGACCTGTCATTGCAAAGAGATTGGGAGGTAAGGAATTTTGGGAATGATTATTAAAATTGCACACCTTTATCCCGATATGCTCAATCTTTACGGTGATAGGGGCAATATTTTAGTCCTTAAAACAAGACTCAAATCCCGCGGTATTGATTGTACTGTTGACAATATCACTATGGGTAAAACTTTTAACGCTGATGATTACGATATGTTTTTTATCGGCGGCGGACAGGATTTTGAGCAGGACGTTCTCCTTAACGACTTAAAAAAAGGCAAAGACAGAGAGTTAAGCAGAGCCATTGAAAGCGGTAAAGTTGTTTTGGCAATCTGCGGCGGTTATCAGATGCTTGGCAAATACTATCAAACCTATGATGGCAAAAAACTTGAGTATTTAGGCGCTCTCGATTTTTACACCGTGGGCAAAGAGGAAAGAATGATAGGTAATTATGCCTTTAAAACTAAAGAGGGCATAGAAATTGTAGGCTTTGAAAATCACAGCGGAAGAACATATCTCGGCAAAGGCGTAGAGCCGCTTGGCAAAATGATAAAAGGCTACGGCAATAACGGTGAGGACGGCACAGAGGGCGTTAGATATAAAAACACCTTCGGCACGTATTCCCACGGCCCGATTCTTCCTAAAAATCCACAGTTTGCCGATTTTCTTATTTCCCTGGCAATAAAAAATAAATACGGCAGTCAGGAACTCAAAACACTTGACGATAATTTTGAAAACAAAGCAAAAAAACAGGTGATGAGCCTATATATAAAATAATTAAAAAAAGGCTTGATTTTTCAGGCCTTTTCTGTTATACTTTTACAGCATTCGTATAGAAAGCGAATACGCACACATTCGATTGAGCCTTGGTTATAAACTGGCTCTTGCCAAGTCGGGTGTGGAGGAATTAACCTAAAAGGAGGAAATTATAATGGCAAATGTAGTTTCAATGAAACAGCTTTTAGAAGCAGGTGTTCACTTTGGACACCAGACAAGAAGATGGAATCCTAAAATGGCAGAGTACATCTTCACAGAGCGTAACGGCATCTATATCATCGACCTTCAGAAGACAGTTAAGAAGCTTGATGAAGCTTATATGTTCGTTCGTGATCTTGCTGCAGAAGGCGGCTCAATCATCTTTGTAGGTACAAAGAAGCAGGCACAGGATTCAGTTAAGGAAGAGGCTGAGCGCTGCGCAATGCCATACGTAAATGCTCGTTGGCTCGGCGGTATGCTTTCAAACTTCAAAACTATCCGCGGCAGAGTTGCTCGTCTTGCACAGCTTAAGGCTATGAGAGAGGACGGCACATTCGACCTTCTTCCAAAGAAAGAGGTTGTAGGCCTTGAGCTTGAAATCGAAAAGCTTGAGAAGTATCTCGGCGGTATCACAGATATGAAGAAAATTCCTGAGGCAATGTTCATCGTTGATCCTCGCAAGGAAAGAATCGCAGTTTCAGAGGCTATGAAACTCGGTTTACCAATCGTTGCAATTGTTGATACAAACTGTGACCCTGATGAAATTGATTATGTTATCCCGGGTAACGACGACGCTATTCGTGCAGTTAAGCTTATTGCAGGTGCAATGGCAGACGCTGTAATCGAAGGTCGTGACGGCAAGGATACAGCAGACGAGGAAGAGGCTCCTGCAGAGGAAACCACAGAGGCTGCTGAAGAGGTTGCAGAGTAATTTATAATCAAGTAAAGTTAATAGGAGGATTTAATTATGGCTTTTACAGCTCAGGATGTTAAGGCTCTTCGTGAGAAGACCGGCGTTGGTATGATGGAATGTAAAAAGGCTCTTGTTGAGTCTGACGGCGATATGGATAAGGCTATCGACTATCTCCGTGAGAGAGGTCTTGCCGCTGCACAGAAGAAGGCAACAAGAATTGCTGCCGAGGGTGTAGTTCTTCCTTATTATGACAGTGAAGCAAAGAAGGGTGTTGTTGTTGAGGTTAACTCTGAAACAGACTTCGTTGCTAAAAACGAAAAGTTTATGGACTTTGTAACAGGCGTTGCAAAGACAATCGTTGCTACAAATCCTGCTGACGTTGAAACACTTTGCGCAACAGAGTTTAACGGCACAGGCAGAACAGTAACAGAAACTCTTAACGACCTTGTTCTTTCAATCGGCGAGAATATGAAAGTTCGTCGTTTTGAAACAATGGAAGGTATTGTTTCAACATATATTCACGGCGGCGGTGCAGTAGGCGTTATGATCGGCTTTGACGTTGCAGACGAGTCAAAGGCTGCTACTCCTGAATTTGAGGCTATGGGTAAGAATGTTGCAATGCAGATTGCTGCTATGAACCCAAGCTATCTTGATCAGGCTTCAGTTCCTGCTGACGTTGTTGAGCACGAAAAGGGTATCCTTGCTGCTCAGATGAAGGAAGATCCAAAAATGGCATCAAAGCCAGAGGCAGTTCTTGTTAAGATTGCCGAGGGTAAGATGAGCAAGTATTATAAAGAAAACTGCCTTGTTGAGCAGGAGTTCGTTCGCGGCGACTTGTTCCAGGGTTCAGTTAAGGGCTATATTGACAGCGTTGCTAAAGAGCTCGGCACAGAAATCAAGGCTAACGGCTTCATCAGAATGATGAAAGGCGACGGTCTTGAGAAGAGAGAAGAAAATTTCGCTGAGGAAATTGCAAAGCAGATCAACGGCTAATATAATTAATACGTTTACGGCTTGAAACTATTTGTTTCAAGCCGTTTTTTTATTCACCTTTGTGGGCATTGCTGAAATTTTATTGTATAAAAGAATATAAAGCTAAAAATGTGATAATGTTCATAAAAATTTTAAAAATGTAAAAACAAAAACTGTTGATTGTCAACAAATTTTATGGTTATATTTTGATATATCAAAATTTTCAATTTTTAAAAGAAAGGTGATTTAATGAAAAGGACTTTCAAAAGTGCTGTAAGCGTGTTTTTGAGCATACTTATGCTTCTCTCTGTGCTTCCGGCAACTGTCTATGCACAGGATTCACGACAGTACAGTATCAGGATCGTTAATGTTGACAACGGTTCGGTTGACGTTTCCTCTGATACAGGTACAGTAATCAGCCTTAAAGAAAATGAACGCGTACAGTTAAAAGCTATCATGGCAGACGGAACAGAAATACCTGAAGACTTATCAGTGTCTTGGTATTCAGCAACTCCTTATCTTGCCAGCGTTGATGAAACCGGTCTTGTAACCGGCAGAGACAGCTCGAAAGGCGCAATATTCAGAGTATGGGTTGATACTAATATTGCTTCAATTTGGCTTATCGGTCCCTCATTGGCAGACAGTATCTATTCTGTTTTTGACGATATGAACATTGATTCAATGGATTCAGAGGGAATAATTGAAACGTTTAAAACCGTTGCAACTCCTATTCTCGGGGAAACTATTGTAAACGGCTTGGCAGATTCTCTTCTCAATACTCTTTCAACAATCAATGTAGAGATAAAAGCAACACTTACTGACAGTAATTCAAATGAGCTTGCTTCAAATTCTGCTCACGTTAATGTATTGAAATCAACCGAGTGGTACTCTGATTTTATTCCTAACGGAACAACTATTACAAATAAGGAAAGTCTTCCTACAACTGTTGAGGTAGGCTACCAGATGAAAGCCGAGGGAATTACAACTCCTCTCAGACTTGAAATGGGCGTAAAGTGGAATGTTACAAGTATTCCAAGCGGAGTTGCCGAGGTTGACGAGGATGGTAATATCACATTCCTCAAAGCAGGTAAAGTAAAGATTACCGCTTCACCGAGCACTGAAGGACTCTACAACAAACTTACTGAAATGTTTAAGTTTATGGAAAGCGCAGGCAAGCTTATCAACGGCGAGCTTATCGCTGATATTCTTGTAGACGGTTTCGGTCTTAATCTTAACAAAGATATTGTTGCAGGGCTTCTTAATTCTTTTGGCAATTTGGGTGAATTAGGTTCCAATGAAGATGCGGAAGCATTTAAGAAAGTTGTTGCTCAAATCAGCGACTGGATTTTAAGTATTTCGGTTAATGATTCTATTACCGTTAATGTAGTGGATCAGCTTGATATTAGCTCTTTTGAAATTTACGGAGATGTGAATGACCTTTCAACTTGGGGCGGTACAAGACAGCTTACCGTTACAAATGTTCAGCCTGAAGGTGCAGTTATCAATGATATTGAGTGGAAAGCTCTTAATCCTGATGTTGCCACTATTGACGAAAACGGTATCCTTACAATAAGAGACGGTAAGGGTAGCTTTGCTTGGGATAAAGCCGATTTTGAAATTACCGCTACAATAGACGGTATTACAAAAAGTACGACAGGTACTGTAATGGGCGGTAATATTTCAAATCCAACAGATCTTGAATTCAGCGGTCCGACACAGCTTAATAAAGACGAAACTGCACAGTACGAATATACCGTATATCCTTCTACTCTTACCGATTCAGGACTTATTCACTGGAAAAACGTTCATTTCGGTGTTATGGTTGACGGTGAGGTAGTATATGCAAACGGAGCTACTGACGGAGTTTTGAGAATAGATGATTACCTTACAGGTAAAGTAACGGCAGTCGGCGGGGGAGAAACAACCCTTTATTGTCGTACAGAGACTCCTCGAAGCACACTTTATAGCGGTGAGGGAGCAGGTACAAGCGTCGTTAAGCAGTGCACAGTAACTGTTATTGAACCGGTTGAGGGCGTTACAATCGCACAGGGCGATAAGATTACTGTTGAAGGTAACTCGATTACACCGCTGGGCTCAACAACACAGCTTGACGCCGTGATTACAAACGACAAAGCTACTAATAAAAATGTTACTTGGTCATCAAGCAATACTTCAAAAATGAAGGTGGATTCAAACGGCGTTGTTACCTGTATGGCAGTAAGCTACCCTGCAACAGCCGTAATTACAGCTACAACAGAGGATGGCGGATTTACTGCTTCCTGCGAAGTTACGTTTGTTAAACAAAAAGTTGACAGTGTTTCTGTTGATATAACTGAATTAACTCTTACACAGGGCGCTTCTCAATCAGTACAGGCAGTAATTAATCCGTCTGACGCAACTATTAAAGATGTTGTATGGAGCACCTCAAATCAAGAAGTAGCAACTGTTGAAAACGGTGTTGTAACAGGTGTTTCAGTCGGCGATGCTGTAATTACAGTAACAACTAAGGACGGCGGATTTACTGCAGATTGCAGCGTTAAGGTAAGAGCTGACAAATCAGCACTTGCTTCAATAATCGACAAGGTTGAAAACGCAAATCTTAACGAAAATGATTATGACGCAGCATTATGGCAGGCTCTTAAAAATGCGCTTGAAACAGCAGTAGAAATTAATAATAATGAGCTTGCTTCTCAAAGTGATGTTGACAGTGCGGCAGCTGCTCTTACACAGGCATATTCAGCACTTGGAACCTCACAGCCAATCAGCAGTGTTTCAATTGTTTCTGATACAGCTGAAAGAGAAGGCGATGTTATTTACGTTAAAGTTCCTTGGTATGCTCTTTACAAAGGTCAAACAGTTGATTTAAGTGTTGATATCAACGACGGCGTTGATGTTCAGAGCGTAACTTGGTCTTACTCAAATTGGTCTGTTGATTCTCCGGAAGGCGAACTTACTTCAAACGGCGAAAATGCACAGGTTGAATCTACATCTATAACCGCAGGTTCAACTTGGATAACCGTTACCGTTGAGGATGCTTACGGAAATGAAATGTCAGACACCGTAAAAGTTCGCTTTATAAAATATGATTGGCAGAAATAACTGTTAGATTATAGTTTGTAAAATTAAAAGGCATCTCTTAAGAGATGCCTTTTTTGCAATGTATTAGTAAAATTAATCAGAAAAATTTACATTTTTTGAACTGATATTAATAAATTGTTTTCTGTGTTTTATTATCAAGTTGAAAGTGTGTAAAAAGTTGTGTATAATGGTTTAAAAGGAATGGGGGTAAAAATATGAAAAAGTATATTAGGATATTTTCTTTGCTTATGTGCGCCGTGATTTTAATAACCTGCTTTTTCGGTTGCAGTAAAGAGGTTGAATCTACGCCGGTAAAAGCGCAGGACTTTAGAATAACAGCATATGTTGTGTCAAGCAGTATTGATGAGAAATTTGATTTTTCTCATTTTGATCAGTTGACGGATATTATCCTTTTTGGCAATGCAAACTTTGATGAAAGCGGAAATGTTATTCTTACTGATAAATTTGAAAGTGACTTGAATGCAGTAAGAGAACATATGACTAATCAAAATCTGTATCTCAACATTTTAGGACCTTCATCTCAAAGTGAGTCGGATGATTGGGCAGAGCAGATGCACGACCTTGCAGACAGACATACAAACGCTTTTAAAAGCGGTAATCTTGAAAATTCAATAAAATCAGTTCTTGATGAGTACGGATTTGACGGGGTTGTTTTTGACTATGAGTTTCCTCTTCGCAGTAAGGACTGGAAAGCTTATGATAAATTTATTGTAAGCCTTGACAGTGTATTGGGCGAAGATTATAAAATAGGAATGTCAATGGTAGGTTGGAATTTAAAACAGTCAGACGAGGCAAAAAATGCCACCGATTTCTTTGAGGTTATGAGTTATGATTTGTGGGACGATAAAGGTTACCACGCTACTTTGGATATAGCTGAAGATGATATAAGTAAATTTGTAGAAAATGGTTATGATAAGGCAACTCTTGATTTAGGCGTACCTTTTTACGCAAGACCAACAACTCAAGAGGCATATTGGTACGACTACAAAGCGTACTATGACAAACTTTCTGAAGACGGACTTTATAACGACAGTGAAACAAATCTTGTGTTCTCTTTTAATACTTACAATGTGATTGAAGAAAAAACACAATTTGCTGTTGATAACGGGGTAGGCGGTATGATGGTTTGGCATTACGGCTGTGACCTACCTGCAGATAATGAAAAATCACTCTTTAACGCTATATATACTGTTAAGCAAAATGCGGTAAATGCACAGTGATTATAACTGAAAGGTTCATTCCTTGTGAATGAGCCTTTTGTTTTTTTACAAAAAATGGTTGACAAATTATAATTCTGTGTGTATAATGACAATGGTTAGTTAATACTAACTATTTTTTAGACAGACGAGTTAGTCAATTCTAACTGATTGATATATTAAGGTGATATTATGACATTAAAAGATGCACAAGAGGGCAGAGAATACCTTATAAAAGATGTACTTACTGACGATGACGAGCTTGACGCTTTTCTTTTTTCTCTTGGTTGTTATTCAGGCGAAAGCATAACGGTGATTTCTAAAAAGAAGAGCGGTTTTGTCGTTTCTATAAAGGACGGCAGATATAATATCGATTTGCAGCTTGCAGGTGCAATTGAGGTATAACCGTATTAAATTTGGCTGAATATTCAGCTTTTTTTATGTTAATAGGTTAGTGCAAACTAACTTAATATATAGTATTTTCAGCAGGAGGAGCTAATGATGAGAATTGCATTGGCAGGTAATCCCAATTCGGGAAAAACAACAATGTATAACGCTTTGACAGGGCGTAATGAAAAAGTGGGCAACTGGGCAGGCGTTACAGTTGACAAAAAGGAACACAGGATAAAAAAATCCTTTGTTCAGTCAGAAATGCAGGTTTTGGCAGTTGATTTGCCGGGGGCTTATTCAATGTCGCCGTTTACCAGTGAGGAGAGTATAACAAGTTCTTATGTTAAAAAAGAGAATCCCGATGTTATAATTAATATCGTTGATGCTACAAATTTAAGCCGCAGTCTTTTCTTTACGACTCAGCTTTTGGAATTAGGCATACCTTTGGTTGTGGCATTAAATAAATGCGATATTAACGAGAAAAAAGAAACAGTAATTGATGTCAATAAGTTAAGTGAGCTTTTAGGCTGTCCTGTGATAGAAACAGTTTCTACTTCATCCAAAGGATTAAAAGAGGTGGTAGAGTCAGCAGTGCAGTCTGCAAATTCCGTACAAAATGCGCCGTACCATCAAGAAAATATTGATTTGACCGATAAAAAGTCTGTTGAAAAAGCAGACCGTGAAAGATTTGAATTTGTAAACAGTATTGTATCCAAGGTTGAACAAAGAAAAATACTTACTAAAGAAAAAAACATCGGCGACAAAATCGACGCTGTACTTACTAATAAGTGGCTGGGTATTCCCATATTTGCTGTTGTAATGTTTTTAGTGTTCCAAATTTCACAGGTATGGGTGGGAACACCTATTGCTGATTTGCTTACAGGCTGGCTTGAGGCTTTTCAGGGCTGGATAGGCGGACTGCTTGAAAATGCAAATCCCGTCCTTTACGCATTGCTTGTTGACGGTGTAATCGGCGGCGTGATTGCTGTTGTGGGATTTTTGCCGCTGGTAATGGTTATGTATTTCCTTATTGCTCTTTTAGAGGATTGCGGTTATATGTCACGTGTTGCAGTTGTACTTGACCCGATATTTAAAAAGGTAGGGCTGTCAGGTAAGTCTGTTATTCCTTTTGTTATTACAGTAGGTTGTGCGGTTCCGGGAATAATGGCAAGCCGTACCATAAGAAATGAAAGAGAACGAAGAGCAACTGCAATGCTTGCTCCCTTTATGCCCTGCGGTGCTAAAATTCCTGTAATCGCTTTATTTGCAGGTGCGTTTTTTGACGACGCAGGCTGGGTAAGTGCACTAATGTATCTTTCAGGTATTGTACTTATTTTCTTAGGTGCGTTGCTTGTAAATAAAATTGCAGGATATAAGTCAAGAAAGTCTTTCTTTATTATTGAATTGCCTGAGTATAAAGTGCCGTCTCTTTGGGGGGCATTTAAGTCAATGTGTGTAAGGGGTAAAGCATATATAGTTAAAGCGGCAACAATTATCCTTCTTTGCAATACGGCTGTTCAGGTAATGCAGACATTTGACTGGAGTTTTTCAGTTGCCGAAACCGCAGATGCTTCAATACTTGCAACTATTGCAAAACCGTTTGCATATATACTTCTTCCGATTGTAGGCGTTTTAAGCTGGCAGCTTGCCGCCGCAGCAGTAACAGGCTTTATTGCCAAGGAAAATGTGGTGGGAACTCTTGCTGTTTG
The DNA here is from genome assembly GCA_944385025.1 of uncultured Eubacterium sp. Lineage (GTDB taxonomy): Bacteria > Bacillota > Clostridia > Oscillospirales > Acutalibacteraceae > Eubacterium_R. The sequence continues at coordinate 15,570 of CALWVQ010000056.1, read as the reverse complement.
TTTTGTAGGACTTGATAATCTTATTGATACTGAAGAACTTGCTCTTATGGAGGGCGCAGGAACAGAGGTTGCAGGAGTAATGGCAATTACAAAGGTTGCAGCGCTCGCTTATCTTATGTTTAACCTCTATACGCCACCTTGCTTTGCGGCTATTGGTGCAATGAACGCTGAAATGAGAAGTAAAAAGTGGCTTTTAGGCGGTATCGGTCTCCAGCTTGGAGTAGGTTATACGGTAAGTTACTTTGTTTATACTATCGGCACTCTAATTACTGCTCCTGAAACTCTTGCTGTTGTTCCCGCTGTCTTAGGATTTGCAGGTGTTTTGGTTATGGTCGGCATAGTGACTGCTTTAATAATAAACACAAATAAAAAGCTTGCAGGCGAATATTCGCTTAACAGCAGAAAAACAGTAAAGGAATGCGCTTAAATGGAAAATTTTATAATTATTGCACTGCTTGTTTTAATAATAGGAGGAATTATGCTGTATATTTATAAAGCAAAGAAAAGCGGCAAAAAATGTATCGGTTGCCCCGATTGTAAAAACGGTTGTTCAGGCTGCGGCGGAAAATGCGGCAACCACGGTAAAAAATAGATAGACCAACTCCTTTAATACGCCCTGTGCTTAATGCTTTTTCGCTGTTTGCACAGGGCGATATTTTTTTAATTGAAATAGCAGTAAAAATAATTTATAATGAAGCTGAAAGGAGCGTGTCAAAAATGCTTGAAAATATCGTAAAAGCGCAAAAAGATTATTTTATGAGCGGAAAAACCTTGTCATATGAGGCGCGAATGAAAGCTTTAAATTCACTTGAACAGAGTATTTTAAAGCATCAGGATGAAATTTATCAGGCGCTTTATACTGATTTGAACAAATCCGAAACTGAAGCTTTTATGACTGAAGTCAGCATAGTATTAAGTGAGCTGAAATTTGTAAAAAGGCATTTACGGAGATGGATGAGGGAAAATGTTGTACCGACACCTATTGCACATTTTCCGTCTAAAAGTTTTATTGTATCCGAGCCTTTCGGCACAGTGTTGATTATTTCTCCGTGGAATTATCCTTTTATGCTCAGTATCGACCCCTTGGTAGGCGCTTTGTGTGCAGGCAACACCGCAGTCATCAAACCGTCGTCATATTCTCCTGCCACATCTGACCTGATTGAAAAAATAATTTCAGACGCTTTTGACAAAGAATATGTAACAGTTGTTAGATTAAAGCAGGGGCAAAACGACTTGCTTTTAGAACAGAATTTTGACTTTATTTTCTTTACAGGCAGTGTAAATGTAGGTAAAAAAATTATGATGCAGGCTTCTCACAACCTTACACCTGTTGTTTTGGAATTAGGCGGCAAAAACCCCTGTGTCATTGATGAAACTGCAAATATTAAAGTGGCGGCTGACAGAATTGCTTTCGGCAAGTTTTTGAATGCAGGTCAAACTTGCGTCGCTCCCGATTACATACTTATTGATGAAAAGGTAAAGGATAGATTTTTAGAAGAAATTAAGAAGAGTATTACTAAAATGTTCGGTGAAAACCCCATTGAGTGTCCTGATTTCCCGAAGATTATTAATGAAAAGCACTTTTTGAGGCTTAAGGCTCTTTTGGAAAATGAAAATGTGTGTATAGGCGGCGGTTACAATGCAGAAACAAATAAAATCGCTCCTGCAATAATAGACGGAGTAGATGAAAATTCACCTCTGATGCAAGATGAAATTTTCGGTCCGCTTCTTCCTGTAATTACATACAACAGTATAGAAAAAGCGAAAGAATTTATCCTTAAAAGAGATAAACCGTTGGCTTTCTATATTTTTACCACTGACAGAAAAAGAGAAAGGGAATTCTTGAGGGAGGTCCCGTTTGGCGGCGGATGTATTAATGATACGATTATTCACGTTGCTTCGTCTCATTTGGGATTCGGAGGTGTAGGTACCAGCGGAATGGGTAAGTATCACGGTCAGGAAAGTTTTGAAGTTTTCAGCAATCATAAGAGTGTTATCAAAAAAGCTCTGTGGTTTGACAATCCTGTACGTTACCAGCCGTATACACCGATTAAAAAGAAGATACTTAAAAAATTTTTATAAAAAAAACCGATACGGAAATCCCCGTATCGGTTTTTTCTCTATTTACTTGTCATCATCTTTTTTCTTGTTTTTTGAAAAGATTTTGTTAAGACCGTAAGTAACAAGTATTATCACGCCGATTACTATGAAAATACCTACCATACCGAAAATCATTATTGGCACGGTGCTTTTCCAAGATGACGCGTTAAATGCCATAGTTATAAGCATAAGATTGAGTGTATTTATTAAACTTAACATAAAAGCGCCTCCTTATAATTTTTCAACTAAAGTAAGAATCAAGCCGCCGGCGATAACTGAAGCTATCTGACCTGAAACGTTTACGCTGATTGAATACATAAGCAGGAAGTTTTGCGGATCTTCCTTAAGTCCCATCTGGTTAACAACACGTCCGCTCATTGGGAATGCTGAAATACCTGCGGCACCAATCATTGGGTTAATCTTTTTGCTCTTTGGCAGGAAGATGTTGATAACCTTTGCAAATACAACACCGCCAACGGTATCAAAGATAAATGCAACAAGTCCGAGACCAAGTATCATCAAAGTCTGTACGTTTACGAAATCTGCCCAGTACATTTTTGATGCAACAGTCAAACCGAGAAGAATTGTGATAAGGTTTGCAAGTGCGTTTTGCGCAGTTTCTGAAAGCTGGTTAAGAACTCCGCACTCTCTGATAAGGTTACCGAACATAAGGAAACCAACAAGAGCAACTGACTTTGGAGCAACAAGACCTGCAACGATTGTTACAATAACAGGGAAAACGATTTTTGTTGTCTGTGATACTTCGCCTGCTTTGTATTTCATCTTAATGAGACGTTCTTTTTTAGTTGTAACAGCTTTAATAACAGGCGGTTGTATGATGGGCACAAGCGCCATATATGAGTACGCCGCCACCATAATTGCTCCTAAATACTTTGAGCCGAGTTCGTTTGCAACGAAGATTGAAGTAGGACCGTCAGCAGCGCCGATAATAGCGATAGAAGCGGCGTCGTTGATGTCAAACAAAAATCCTGCAACAAAGAAAGTAAGGAAAATACCAAACTGTGCCGCAGCACCGAAAAGCATCAGCCAAGGATTTTTGAGCAATGGACCGAAATCGATCATAGCGCCGATACCTATGAAAAGAAGAAGAGGGAACAATTCGTTAGAAATACCCGCATTAAACAGAGTAGTTATAGGACCCTCTTCAGTAGCGCCCGGTTGTGTGATTGCGCCTGACAAGGGCAGGTTAACAAGGATTGTACCAAAGCCCATAGGCAACAGCAGGGTAGGTTCCATTTGCTTTTTGATGGCGAGAAATACAAGAAGTCCGCCAACTGCCCACATTAGAACCATCTGCCAAGTGATGTTTGAAAAATTTTCAAACAAAGCAACAAATGTTTCAAAATATTCCATATTTATACCTCCAAAAACATATATATAGTTTATTAATTAATACAAAGTTTGTCAATATATTTAACCTAATTAAATGGTTAAATTTAGGTTAAGTCATTATTGATTGAAAAATTGACCGTAGTTTTTGGTAAAATTGCTAAAAAAAAGCTTCCTTTTTTCGTTACATACCGCTTTAAAAACGTATTGCCATCAAATTTTTGTTGTTATATAATTAAAATGATAAATGTTAAGGGGAATAATTATGAAAATAAGCAAGTTAAGAAGCCTTGCTGATATGCAGGATAGTAATAAAGGCAGGCTTGATAACGCTTCTATGGATGTTCAAAGGGAAAAGTTAATACCCTTTGATTTTGAAAATGAGGATTATTTTGTTGCTTTGAGAGATAGGGCTCTTGTTTTCAATAGCTCGATGAATTTGGTTTACACCATTGACTATGATCATCTGAAAAAATCCACAATGCCTTTGTTTAAGAAAATCGACGAGATTGTAAATACAGTGAATTTGCAGGATACAAAGGTTATGTTTAACGTTATCGTAAAACGTGACGATCATTACGAGAAAATTTCCTTTACAAATCGCTTTGATGCTAATTTTGTATATAAAAAACTTAAGAGGGTTGCCTCAAGAGACAGCGAAAAAATATCAGAAGTATTCATTGACAGAAACGGAGAAATAATCGAGAGTTTCGTTTCAGCTCAGGCGAAAAGTCCCGACAGATTAAGCAATAGGATACTGTCAAACGGTTATAATGATGATATAGCTGAAGAGCTTGAGTTTGTCAGCACTCTTGCAAGAGTTGAGGACGCTCTTGAGGAAATTATCAGCACTAAAATTTCAAATATGTCGTCAAACATCAGCGCTGAAAGCATTGATAAGTGTATAAAACTTCTGCAAAAGGCAAAAGATCAAATGTGAATTGCAACTTAACGCATTTAAGGGGTGACAATGTGAAAAAAAAGATAATTTCGTTAGTAACGGCGCTTGCTTTGATTGTGTCAATGCTTTTTGGACTGTCAACAGTTGTAAAGGCTGATGACAGCGGAAGCTGCGGTACAAGGGCAACTTACACCTTTGATGAAGCTACAGGGGTTTTGACTGTTTCCGGCAGCGGAAACATGAGAAATTATTCTAATGCGGGAACACTTTTAAGACCTCCGTGGTACGATTATAAGGCTGATATAACAAAAGTTGTAATTGAAAACGATATTGAAAAAGTAGGAAATTTTGCGTTTTGGCAGTGTGTTGGTCTTACTGAGGTAGTTATTTCAGACAGCGTTACCGAAGTGGGAATGTATGCTTTTGACGAGTGCTCAAAACTTTCAAAAGTCACACTTGGAAACAGCGTGGAAAGTATTGGCGCAAATGCGTTTAATAATACCGCAATTACTGAAATTGTACTTCCTGACAGTGTCAGCAGTGTAGGGTTATACTCATTTGGCAACTGCTCTTTTCTTGCCAGCGTAACGGTACATAATCCTACCTGTCAGTTTACTTTGGATACATTTTATAACTCCAGCCAAACAATTACGTTTTGGGGTCATTCAGGCTCAACAATACAAACATTTGTTGATGAACATCCAAACAGCAATTACGTGTTTAAATCTTTAGACCCGTGCGACCATTTATCTACTCACGAGGTAATCACCGTTGAACCCACTTGTACTGAGGGGGGAATGTCTCAGCAGGTTTGCGACGAGTGCGGTTTTGTGCTCTCAGAAACTACCCTACCTGCTAAAGGACATACCCTTGTCGTAACAAATACTGACGATAAAAGCGAAACGGACGGCCATATTTACACATATTATCAGTGCGAAAACTGTGACTACACAACAACTGAAATACAGCATATTTCTTATGTTGACGGATATTATACTGCTAACATAATTACCGAGGCAACGTGTACTGTTCCGGGTTCCGAAAGAAGAGTATGTAATATACCCGGTTGTAATAAGTCGGAAATTTCAATAATTCAGGCTTTTGGGCATCAGCTTGAAAATGTTACAGTTACGAAAGAGCCAACCTGTACCGAGGACGGCGAGCAAACAGGAACTTGCAGCATTTGCGGAAAAGTTGTTACAAGTAAAATTGATAAATTGGGTCACGATAATGTTTTAACGGATACTGTGGATAATACTGAAATTGACGGTCATTATTATGAATTCTATAATTGTTCTGTTTGCGGTGAGGAAACCGTGGATATTACTCATAATGAATGGGTGGACGGTCAGTACGATTCACAGGTTATTATGGAACCAACTTGTACTGTAAACGGTATACAGCGAGACACTTGCCGTATTTGCGGTGAAACAAGACTTGTTTCGATTCCTGCAAACGGACAGCACGATTGGCAGGAAACAGGAAGAACCGAACCTACCTGTATTTCCAGCGGAAAAATATCTTACGTGTGTTCTGTGTGCAATATGACAAAAAATGAAAATATTCCGGCACTTGGTCACGATTATGCTGTTGACCAAGAAAAGTCGGTTGCTCCGACGTGTACTGAAGCCGGCAGTAACTTCCTTCAGTGTCAAAGATGCGCTGCCTCCAGAACAGAGGTTGTTGCGGCGCTGGGTCATACTGCTGTTGACGGTAGTTACGTGATTGTGACGGAACCTACTTGTACCGAAGACGGTGAAACTACTGCTCAATGCAGCGTATGCGGCGAAAGCTACACTATGGTAGTTTCTGCATTGGGACACGATTATTTAAATGTTTACGAACCCCTTGATGATAAACCGGGTCACAGTATGTCTACTCCCACTTGTTCAAGGTGCGGCGATACTCAAACACCTTATGTAGCTCATATTGACTGGTTAGACGGATATTATACTACAACGATTATTACTCAAGGTTCTTGTACGGTAAGTGAAATTACGAGAGATACGTGTACTTTGTGCGGTGAAACAAGAACTAATACCGTACCTGCACAGGGACACAAGTATATTTTTACCGGTCTTAATGAAGAAAACAGATTAAGTTATGTGTGCAGTACCTGCAATGAGGTTTACACAGCTAATCCAAGTATTGTTAAGAGTACAATGTGGAACAAAAGTTACATAAATACTGCGCCCCAAGATACGTTAATGGGTTATATTTTTGATTTGACGGGAGACGGTATAATCAACGCAAAGGATTATGCGCTTCTTGTAAAATATGCAAATCAGTCAAAGTAATTTTATCATCCCGAAAGAATTTTCTTTTGGGATGATTTTTTTGTGTCATTCTAATCGTGACAAAATAATTAAAAATTTGTTATTGCTATTTACTTTATATAAAAATTATATTATTATATACGAGATAAGTGGTTTTGGAGGTTTAAACTATGAGCATCGCTTATAATCGAATTTTATTAAAACTCAGCGGCGAGGTGTTGGCTGGTCCCAAAGGAACGGGTATAGATAATGAAACCGTTGTTAAAATCTGTAAGTCTGTTAAAGACGTTGCTGATTTGGGAGTAGAAGTTGGTATAGTAGTCGGCGGCGGTAATTTTTGGAGAGGCAGAACAAGTGAGCATATGGACAGGGCAAGAGCCGACCATATCGGAATGCTTGCAACTGCAATGAATTCTCTTGCTTTGTGCGACGCACTTGAACAGCTTGGTGCTGATGTAAGAGTTCAGACTGCCATTGAAATGCGTCAGATTGCAGAGCCTTATATAAGAAACAGAGCAATCAGACATTTTGAAAAAGGCAGAATTGTTATTTTCGGCTGCGGAACAGGTTCGCCTTTCTTCTCAACAGATACTGCAGCGGCTTTAAGAGCAGTTGAAATTAATGCTGATGTTCTTCTCAAAGCAACAAATGTTGACGGCGTTTATGATAAAGACCCGAATAAGTATGACGACGCCGTTAAGTTTGATGAGGTTGAATTCAGAGAGGTACTTGCAAGAGACATTAAAGTTATGGATTCAACAGCTTTTTCACTCTGTAAGGACAATAATATGTCAATTCTTGTGTTTGACCTTACAAATCCTGACAATGTTGTTAAGGCAGTAAAAGGTGAAACAATAGGCACACTTGTAAGAAATTAAGAGAGGTAATTTTTATGGAAACAGTATTTGCAAAAACTAAGGAAAAAATGGAAAAGTGTCTGACTTCACTTGAGAGAGACTTTTCATCAATCCGTGCAGGCAGAGCAAATCCTGCTGTACTTGATAAGGTAATGGTAGATTATTACGGAGTTCCTACAGCTATAAACCAAATGGCAGCAGTAAGCGTGCCGGAAGCAAGACTGCTTGTGATTCAGCCGTGGGACGCTTCGACACTTAAAGATATTGAAAAAGCAATTAATACTTCAGACATCGGAATTAACCCCCAAAACGACGGAAAGGTGATTAGACTTTCTTTCCCTCAGCTTACTGAAGAACATCGTAAAGCTTTGCAAAAGGATATTTCAAAAAGAGGCGAGGAGGCAAAAGTTGCAATACGCAATGTTCGCCGTGACGCTATGGACGATATCAAAAAGCTAAAAAAAGATAATCAGATTACTGAAGATGACCAAAAGGACGGCGAGAAAGAACTTCAGGATATAACCGACAGCTATATCAAACAGGCTGAGGCTATCACAAAGAAGAAAGAGGAAGAAGTACTTTCTCTGTAATAGTTATTCAAAAGGGCGGCTTTTAGGTCGCCCTAAAACTCTTATAAGGAGGTAGATTTTTATGGCTCTTTTCAGCAAAAAAATTGATACTGACACGGAATTTTCCGTTCTTCCCAAGCATATAGGAATTATTATGGACGGCAACGGAAGATGGGCGAAAAAACGTGCTCTTCCACGTTCTGCAGGTCATAAAGCAGGTGCGGAGGTGTTCAGAGCAATCAGCAAAGAATGCGGCAGACTGGGTATAGAATATGTAACATTTTACGCTTTTTCAACGGAAAATTGGAAAAGACCGAAAGAAGAGGTTAACGCCCTTATGTCGCTGTTTAAAGACTATCTCCTTGAAGCAAAGGCAGACGTGACACAGTCGGGGAATATCAGGCTTAAATTCATAGGCGAAAGAGAGGGGCTGTCAGACAGTCTTCTTCAGCTGATGGATGAGGCGGAGGAGGAAACGGCACAGCATACGGGAACAACAGTATATCTTGCAATCAATTACGGCGGCAGACAGGAAATAGTTTCAGCCGTAAACAAACTGATTTCTCAAGGTAAGGACAAAATTACCGAGGATGATATTTCATCGCAAGTTTATACAACACCCGAATGTGATTTAATTATCCGTCCCAGCGGAGAGCAGAGACTTTCCAACTTCCTTTTGTGGCAGGCTGCTTACAGCGAATTTTGGTACAGCGATGTGCTGTGGCCTGATTTTAAAGTTGATGATTTACATTCGGCGCTTCGTGAATTTGAAAAAAGAAACCGCCGATTCGGAGGATAGATATGAAACAAAGACTTATTACTGCATTTTGTCTCCTTGCTGTTTTGGCACTTGTAGTTTGGCAGGTTAACACACCTGTTTTGGCAATAGTAATTGCATTCCTTTCCGCTGTTGCAGCAGGGGAGATTATGAGATGTGCCAACGTTAAAAATAAATTTATCAAAGTTGTGGGAATATGCTATGCGGCGGCAACTCCGTTTTTTGCAGGCGAAAAGGTGCTGGAGCCTTGGGTAAGTGCAGATGTTTGGTCACAGGTTATTTCAACTATTCCAAACATTGTATTTGTTATTGCTCTTTGCCTTGTATTCTTTCTTGCAATGCTTAAGGGATACGCTTACACCTCTTTTGAGGATGTAACTGTCAGTGTGTTTGCCAGCGTTGCAGTTTCTTACGGCTTTAGTATGTTTATCAGACTTCGTGATATGTTTGATAATATGCAGCTTGGCGTTTATCTTATTTTCTTTGCGTTGATATGCGCCTTGGCAACCGATACCGGCGCCCAGCTTACAGGAATGGCGATAGGCAAGCATAAGATGTCGCCCAACATTTCACCAAAGAAAACTGTTGAGGGTGCAGTAGGCGGCTTGATTACAAGTCTTGTGCTTAACCTTATAGCACTTCTGGTTTATAACAAAGTTGCAGATGTTCCTATGGAGCAAACAATGTCAATAATCCTTATGGTTTGCTGCATACCTGTTTCATTTATGGGTATGATGGGCGATCTTTCTGCATCAGTGCTGAAAAGGAATTTCGGCGTTAAAGATTTCGGTAAAATATTCCCGGGTCACGGCGGAGTGATGGATAGAATGGATTCATCATTGTTTACTCTTCCGTGCACATATGCAGTAGTTTTAATTGCTGATAAATTCATATAGGTGAAAGTTATGAAAAATATATCTCTTTTGGGCTCAACCGGTTCAATCGGTACTCAAAGTCTTGACGTTTGCCGTATGCACGGCTACAACGTAAAATGCCTTACGGCAAATTCACGCGTTGATATTATTGAAGAACAGGTAAGAGAGTTTAAGCCTGAACTTGTTTGTATGATGAACGAAAATTCTGCCAAAGATTTAAAGGACAGAATTAAAGATATGCCCACAAAAGTGTGCTTTGGTATGGATGGGCTTATTGAATGTGCCACATACGACAAGGCTGATACCGTTTTAAACTCAGTAGTGGGTATGGTTGGCTTGAAGCCTACTCTTGAGGCAATAAAGGCAAAGAAAACGATTGCCCTTGCCAATAAAGAAACTCTTGTCGCAGGGGGGCATCTTGTAACTAATCTTGCCAAAGAGTACGGGGTTTCAATTCTTCCTGTTGACAGCGAGCATTCTGCTATTTTTCAAGCGATGCAGGGAATGCCGTCAAAAAAAGCCCTTAAAAAAATTATTCTCACAGCGTCGGGCGGCCCGTTCTTCGGAAAAACTCTTGACGAGCTTGAAAACGTAACTGCCGCAGATGCACTTAAGCATCCTAACTGGGATATGGGCGCAAAAATCACCATTGATTCAGCTACTATGATGAATAAAGGACTTGAGTTTATCGAGGCAAAGTGGCTTTTTGATATGCCTAACGAGGATATTGAAATCGTTGTTCATAGAGAGTCGATTGTTCATTCAGCAATCGTTTATCAGGATAATTCGATGATTGCACAGCTTGGCGTTCCCGATATGAGAATACCTATTCAGTACGCTCTCACTTACCCTGAAAGAGAGCCCAGCCCTGTTAAAGAACTTTCCCTTTCAGATTACGGAAAGCTTACTTTCTTCGAGCCTGACTACAAAACTTTTAAGTGTATCGACGTTTGCAGAAACGCTATTGAAATGGGCGGACTTCATCCTGCCGCTGCAAACGGTGCTAACGAGGAAAGCGTAAAGTATTTTCTTCAGGGCAAAATTAAATTTACAGATATTGCATATCTTAATAACGAGGCAATGCTTAATGCCTCTGATAAAAAAGATTTTACTCTTGATGACGTGCTGGAAACAGACAGAAAAGCAAGAGAATATGTAATTGAGGCGATTAAGTGAGTATAAGTGCTGTTTGGAATACAGTTTATCCCATCATTATAGCTATCCTGTTTTTTGAGCTTATAATTATTATCCACGAGGGCGGTCATTACGTTGCCGCAAGACTGATGAAAATTAAGGTCAATGAGTTTTCAATCGGAATGGGGCCTAAACTTCTTCAGTTCAAGAAAAACGATACCCTATATACATTAAGGCTTGTACTTTTCGGCGGCTACTGCTCTATGGAGGGCGAAGATAAAGACAGCGATGATAAAAATGCTTTTTCAAATAAAAAGGTTATTCAGCGTATTTTTGTTGTAGTGGCAGGCGCTGTTATGAACCTGATTTTGGGATTTGTAATTGTTCTTATTTTAACTTGTTCCCAAAATTTAGTCGGCACTACTGAAGTTGCGATGTTTGACGATACTGCAGTAAGCATTAAATCGGGTCTGCAAGCGGGAGACGAGATAAAAAGCATTGACGGTATGAGAGTTTATACTACCAACGATATTACAACAGGTCTTTCAAGAAGCGAAGATGACGTTGTAGAGATGGTAGTTCTTCGTGACGGCAAAACCGAAAAGCTAAATGTTAAATTCAATACAGAAAAGGCTGACGGCGTTGAATATATCAAAATGGACTTTTGGATAAAAGGTGTTGAAAAAAACGTTTCAAATGTTTTAAGCCAAACCGTAAAAGAATTTTTATCTTATGGCAGAATGGTATTTCTCTCTCTTCACGACTTACTTGTGGGAAGATTCGGACTCAAAGATTTAAGCGGTCCGGTGGGCGCCGTTTCGGTTGTATCAACTGCTGTGAAAACCTCATTTTACTCTCTTTTTAAAATAATGGCACTATTAACTATTAATGTGGGACTGTTTAATCTTTTTCCCATTCCCGCATTGGACGGCTGGCGTTTGTTTGTTTTGATAGGAGAGGGAATTACAAGAAAAAAACTGCCGCAAAAGGTAGAGTATTTGATAAATGCAGTAGGTCTGGTTTGCCTGCTTGGTTTAATGTGTGTGGTAACATTCAGCGATGTAACAAAACTTTTTTAGTAACTGTTTAAGGAGAATCGGTTATGGAAAGAAGATTAAGTAAAAAAATCAAACTCGGAAATACGTTTATCGGCGGCGACAGCGACATACTTGTTCAAAGTATGCTTAATATTCCTGCCGATAATATTGACGCTTCGGTTGCACAGGCGAAAGAACTTGCCGCAGCAGGCTGTCAGGTAATACGTTTTGCAATTCCAAATGAGAAAGCTTTGGAGCTCGTTGAGCCGATTAAAAATGCAGTAGACGTTCCTCTTGTTGCCGATATTCATTTTGATTATCGTCTTGCCTTGGGAGCTGTTGAAAGGGGAATTGATAAAATCAGAATTAACCCCGGTAATATCGGCGATGAAAGCAGAGTTAAGGCTGTGGCTCAGGCGTGTAAAGCAAAGAATATTCCTATCAGAATCGGTGTTAATTCCGGTTCTCTTGAAAAAGATATTCTTGCAAAATACGGCTCTCCCACTCCCGAAGCAATGGTTGAATCAGCTCTCTACCACGCATCACTTTTAGAAAAGTTTGATTTTGATGATATTGTAATTTCTATAAAATCATCAAATGTTGAAACTATGATTAAAGCCTATGAACTTGCCGCTGATAAGTGTGCGTATCCTCTCCACTTGGGAGTTACCGAGGCTGGCACTGAAAGAATGGGACTTATTAAGTCATCTATCGGCATTGGCTCTCTTCTTACAAGAGGAATCGGCGATACTATTAGAGTGAGTCTTACAGATGAACCTGTAAAGGAAGTATTTGCGGCGTTTGATATTCTTAAAGCAATAGGACTAAAAAAAGATTGTCCGTATCTTATTTCCTGCCCAACCTGCGGAAGAACAAAGATTGACCTTGTTTCTCTTGCAAAACAGGTGGAGGAAAGGCTCAAGGACTGCAAAAAGCCAATAAAGGTTGCAGTTATGGGCTGTGTTGTAAACGGTCCCGGTGAAGCTAAAGAAGCGGATATCGGAATTGCCGGCGGCGACGGCAATGGGCTGATATTTAAAAAAGGCGAAATCCTGCGTAAAGTTGACGAAAAGGATTTGCTTGATGAACTTATGAAGGAAATTGAGAAGTTATAATGAACAGATTTGCAGACTATTTTTCAAATTTCATAACAGGCGAATTTCTTAATGTTGTGGGAAACGGTGAAATTCAGTCTTTTACTATTTCGAGGGAAAGCAGAAGCGTTGTTATAAGTCTTTATCTTGACGCTTTTGTAGGATATGACATTATAAGCAATGTTCAGCAACAGCTTGAAAAAACAATGGAGTTAAAAAAAGTTGTTATTAATCCGATGTTTCCTCAAAATGCGTTTAACCTGTCTGAAATTGAAAAAATTCTTGAGTATGTAAGACAGGATACACCTGCCGCAAACGGTTTTTTTGAAGGAGCCGAGGCAGAAATTGAGGATAATATTCTTACCGTATTTCTTAAAAACGGCGGAAAATACATACTTGAAACTAAAAAAGTAGACAGAATTATTATCGAAAAGCTGTATAAACTTTTCGGTGTTGATATAGACGCTGTGTCTTTTCTTGAGACAAAGGAGTTTGATATAGAAAAAGCAGTAAAAGAAGCTGTAGAGAAAAAACAAAAGGAACAGGCACAGAAAAAAGAAGAAGAGGAAAAAAATGTTGTCCATAAACAGTGGGACAACCTTCCGCTTTATAAGGACACAAAAAAGAGAATTTACGGCAAAGAAATAACGGAAAAGCCAACTCCCATAAATGAGGTAACCACCGAGGACGGATATATAACCGTTTGGGGCGACGTTACAAAAGTAGAGGTCAGAGAAACCAAAAGGGGAAACAGCAAAATTTTTAATTTTGATATCTCCGATTATACATCTTCAATCAGCGTTAAAATGTTTGAGGACAAACGTATTATAGAACCTCTTGCAGAAAAAATTGTTAAGGGAAATACCGTTATTATCAGCGGCGGCTATCAATATGATACCTATACAAATCAGTATGTTTTGCGCCCTGTATCAATTTCAAGTATTGCTAAAATTGAAAAGATGGACGACGCAGAGGAAAAGAGAGTAGAGCTTCATCTCCATACCTCGTTGTCTGAAATGGACGGTATTTCTGCACCGAAAGATATTATTAACAGAGCGATTAAGTGGGGTCACAAGGCTATTGCCGTTACAGACCACGGCGTAGTTCAGGCATTACCTGAGGCTTACGGTGCGGCAAAAGGCAAAATTAAGCTGATTTTAGGTATGGAAGGATATTTGGTTGATGATGAAAAATATCCTGACTTTATGAATATGAAACTTAAACAGTTTAAGCGCCACCATATAATTTTGCTTGTAAAAGAAGATACATCTCTTGACGAAAGCATACCAAAAGAAGAAAGAGCATACGGCAGAAAAAATCTTTATGAACTGATTTCTTCATCTAATATAAAAACTTTTAAATCACGACCTCTCATCCCTAAATCAATGCTTGCCAAAAAGCGTGACGGCTTGATTATAGGCTCAGCCTGTGAGCAGGGTGAGGTTTATCAGGCAATTTTAAATAAACTGCCTGAAGAAGAAATTGAAAAAATTGCGTCTTTTTACGATTATCTTGAAATTCAGCCAAACGGCAATAATGCCTTTATGATTAATTCCACAAGGGATATTCATCAGGATATACATTCGGAAAAAGACCTTATTGATATTAATAAGAAAATCATTGCCCTTGCAGATAAACAGGGCAAATTAGTTGTAGCAACGGGCGACGTCCATTTCCTTGATGAAAAGGACGCAAAGTTCAGAGCAATCATTATGGCGTCAAAAGGCTTTGAGGACGCTGATAATCAAGCGCCTCTGTATTTCAAAACTACTAATGAAATGTTAGAGGACTTTGCCTGGGCAGGGGATCGAGCAAAAGAATTTGTAATTGATAATCCTAATGAAATTGCAGATATGGTTATGGATAATATCCCGCCTATCCCACCGGGAACATTCCAGCCTCATATTGACGGCGCTAATGAAGAGCTTACAGAAAAATGCTGGTCTATGGCAAAAGAGCTTTACGGCGACCCTGTTCCCGAAATAGTTGAAAACAGACTTCAAAGAGAGCTTGATTCTATTATCGGTCACGGCTTCGGCGTGCTTTATGTTATTGCCAAAAGACTTGTTGAGGAGAGTGAAAGAAACGGCTATCTTGTAGGCTCAAGAGGTTCAGTTGGTTCATCTCTTGCTGCTCATATGGGTGGTATTTCCGAGGTTAATCCGTTACCGCCTCACTATTACTGTAAAAAATGTAAGTACAGCGAGTTTTTCACAATGGGTGAGTACGGTTCAGGTTTTGACTTACCGCCAAAAACCTGTCCAAAGTGCGGTGAACCTTTAAAGCGTGACGGTCATGAAATTCCCTTTGAAACATTCCTTGGTTTCGACGGTGATAAAGAGCCTGATATTGACCTTAACTTTTCAGGTGAATATCAGTCCCGCTCCCACAGATATACCGAAGAACTGTTTGGTAAAGAGTATGTGTTCAAAGCAGGCACAATGGCTACTGTGGCAGATAAAACTGCATACGGTTACGTTATGAAATACCTTGACGAGAGAGGACTGCTTGCCACTACTCCGAAGGCTGAAATTGACAGACTTACTGAAGGATGCACAGGCATTAAGCGTACAACAGGCCAGCACCCCGGCGGAATGGT
>CALWVQ010000055.1 GCA_944385025.1 uncultured Eubacterium sp. | reverse complement strand
CCTCATACAGTAGGTGAAGCTGTAAAAAGCGCTGTTTATATTTCTGCTCTTTTTGAACATTTAGGTTATGATGTTACTCCTAAATATAATGAAATAAGGCACGATATTGTTCAGTCGTTAGGTCTTGAAAATCCTGAAAGTCTGGTTGCTTTCTGTCAGGGAATACAAAGCGGCAGTCCTATTGACAGCTTTGTATCTCCTGAGCCGTGGGATATGCCGGGTTACGACAGTAAAGTTGTTATGGCTGCAGGTGCTTTTACTCTTGGTTCATCAATCGAACTTTCTGCCGATGCTCCAATTAGACCTCCGTATTACGCTTGGATACAAGGTGGACTGAATTTTCACAGTGCAAAAATGTGTGCAATGCTTGCAGCACAAAAAATGCTTGAACGAGGTTTGTTAAAATGAGCGATTACAATTTCAAAGGAATAAGTCCCGAAAGCATAAATTTGCTGTGTGAAAATAGATTTCAAGACAGCAGAACATTTTATGAGGAACATAAGGAAGAATTAAAAAACGGTATAACTGTTCCTATGCGCCAGATTATGCTTGATTTAAGCGAGCTTATGCTCGACATTGATGATATGATGATGACTGACCCTGTTAGAAGCGTATCAAGAATTTACCGCGATACAAGAGGCCACAGGTCAAAAATCAAGTATAGAGAAAATATGTGGATGTTTTTCAGAAGGTATAAAAATGAATTTCCCGGCGCACCGTTTTATTACTTTGAATTTTATCCTAATTCATTTGGATACGGACTTGTTTTTTGGTTGTATCGACCTGCATTATTCAAAGAAGTTCATAAATTGATATTAGAAAAGCCTGATAAGTGGCGTGAAGCGGTTAAATCTTGTGAAGATGCTGGTTTTGTGTATGAATGTACGGAAAATTATAAAAAAGATTTGTATCCTGACGCTGCAGATGATTTAAAAAAATATTTAAGCGCAAAAAATATGGCATTTACTTATCACAGCTTTGATTTGTCAAGAATAAATACACCGGCTCTTATTGATGAGCTTAAACTTGCTTTTGACATTTCACGTCCTATGTATGAATTTTTCATAGAAGCTTACGATAAAATGATCAGTGACGGTTTGATAAAACCCGAAGAATATTTCAGAAGATGAGGAATTATTTTGCTTGAGTTAGTTTTCGGCCGCTCCGGCTACGGCAAAACCGAATATGTGTTCAGCACCATTAACAAACTGGTTCAGGATGGTAACAGAAATATTCTGCTTATTACTCCTGAACAATTTTCTCTTGCCAGCGAGAGAAAACTTCTTACCGATTTGAAGGAGGACGGGATATATGCAGTTAACAATTCTTCTTTTACACGTCTTGCCGATGATGTTAAACGAAAATACGGCAGTGTAAACCTTCCCGTTCTTACAAAAGGCGCCAAGCTTGTGTTAATGGTAAGAGCCATTGAAAATACAAAGGACAAGTTAACTCTTTTTAATAAAAATATTGACAGTCTTTCATTTGTAAAATCAATGATAAAAATAAATGACGAAATGAAATCCTGTAACCTTTCTTCTTCTGAAATAAGCAAGCTTTCTGCAGGCATCACCAATGAAATACTGTTTAGAAAAATGAATGATATTTCAGCAATTATGTCAAATTATGAGAATCTTATAAAGGACAGATATGTTGACAGCGCTGATGAGTTAACAAGATTGTACGACGTCTTGCGTGATAAAAATTATTTTGCCAATAAAACAGTTTTAATAGACGGATTTAACGGTTTTGTGGCACAGGAATACAAACTCATTGAGCTTATTATAAAAGAAGCTGAAAGAGTAGTTATAACACTTTGTACGGATTCTTATGAAAACGGCGACGACTACGACCTTTTTGCTTATGTAAATAACTCTGCCAGAATCATAAAAAAAATTGCGGATAAAGCAAATATTCCGACAAAATTTATTCAGTTAAAAACTAATCACAGAGCAAATAACGACGCAATTAAATGTGTTGAAGAAAACATTTTTACTACCAATACCATACCTTGCGTCGAGTGCAAAAACAGTATTTCAATCTATTCTGCAAGCAGTATAACCGACGAATGCCTTGAAGTGTCAAGACAAATAAGAAATCTTTTGAAAAAAGGCGTAAAAGCATCAGAAATTTCTGTCATTGTAAGAAATTTGGATAAATACAGGGAAGAAATGGCGTCTGCTTTTAAAAAGATGGAAATTCCTTATTTCCACGACGAGCGACAGCCCGTCAAAAATCAGCCTTTGGTACTTTTTATCGAGTATCTTTTAAGGTGCGTAAACTACTCTTTAAAAAGCGATGATATTATAAGTCTCGCAAAGACAGGACTTACCGGTATAAGTTTTGAAGAAATAAACAATCTTGAAAATTATGTCTATCTTTGGAATATTAACGGTCTGAAATGGACAAAACCTTTTGTAAATTCCACTAAAGGCTTTGTTTCTTCCATCAGCAGTTCGGACCAAAAGCTTCTCGATGCTGTCAACAAAACAAGAGAAGAACTTATTTCTCCAATATTAAAATTCAAGTCATCAATAAAAAATGCCGATGCACAAACAGTTTGTAAACATATTTATTATGCGTTAATTGATTTCGGCGCCGATAAGAAAATAGGGGAGATTGCCGAAAAACTATTTAATTCCGACAAAACTGCTCTTGCCAATCAACAGGAAGCAGTATGGAATATGGTTATGGACATTTTAACACAAATCCCTCAAGCTCTCGGAAGTGAAAAAATCACTTTGAAAGAGTTTGCAAGACTGTTTTCACTTGTTATTTCCGGTGAAGACTTAGGCGTTTTGCCGTCTGGTATTGATAATGTTCAATTAGGTCAAGCGGACAGAATACGATGCAATAATCCTAAAGCAGTGTTTGTTGTTGGCGCAAATGAAGGAGAATTTCCTCAAACAGTTTCGGAGGGCGGTCTTCTAACCGAGAACGAGCGACATATCCTTCTTGAAAATGACTTTAAGCTTTATTCTTATGGTGAAATATTAAACCTTCAAGAGAGATATTTTGCTTATATGGCGTGCTGCGCTTCCAGCGAAAAGCTTTTTGTTTCTTAT
>CALWVQ010000054.1 GCA_944385025.1 uncultured Eubacterium sp. | reverse complement strand
TTTTAATCTTCATTCCTGTACTCCAGTATATCGGCAGGCTGGCATTCAAGCTCCTTACATATTGCATCAAGAGTTGAAAAACGAATTGCCTTTGCCTTTCCTGTTTTGAGTATTGATAAATTTGCCTGTGTTATGCCTATTTTGTTTGCCAGCTCAAGAGAACTCATTTTTCTTTTTGCCAGCATAACGTCAAGATTAACTACTATTGCCATAAAGTCCTCCTATATTGTTAAATCATTTTCCTCTTTAAGCATAACAGCGCTTTCAAAGGAATGTTTAACAACTCTGACAATTAGACCAATGAAAAACTCGCCAACACACATAATCGGGTAAAGAGGATATATAAATATTGCGCTGAAAATATCAATTGTACCCTGAACTATAAAAAGAACAATAATTTCAACTAATGTTACAAATGATACTCCGAAAAACACCCAGCTTAAATTGCTTAAAACAGTAACGTTTTCTTTATCAAAAACAATCTTTTTCTTTAAATTACTTAACAGCTTATCAAGACAGATTAATGCGCCCAATCCAAAAGGCACAGCAATTAATAGAGAAATTGAGTGATAAGTCAATAATAATTCTTTATTAAATAATAAAAGAACACACCCGACAGTTACCAATGCAAGAACCACGTAAAATGCTCTTACTAAAATATGAGATAAAATTAAAGACCTGTTTTTACTTTTCATAACAAATGCTCCTTAAAGTGATTTCAAGGTCATTATAGCACAATATTATTGTTTGTCAATAATTTTTTATTAATAATCAAAAAGTACGGTACTACTGAAGAATACCGTACTTAGTTGTAATTCTATTAATTTTTTTAATAAACGGCTCACCGAACAGCAGTAAAAATATTGCCGTGGAAATACCGAATGTAAGATTAAACGGTATTCCTGCCAAATATACGGATAAAACGCTTGAAAAATTAATTTCGGTTGTAAGCATAAGAACGGTGCTTAAATCAACAATCAAACTATATACCGCAAAGCAAAGAACAAAGCCTGAAACCGCAAGAGATATTCTGCCTGCTTTAATTTTTTTGAAAACAGCTCCTGCTATAAATCCTACTGCTCCCAGCGCTACCATTTGAAAAGGCGTCCACATTCCCTGACCGAAAATAAAGTTGGAAACGAAAGCCGACATTACTCCGATAAGATATCCTCTTTTTGCACCTAAACAAACGGCGGATACTATTACCACAGCACCTATGGGCTTAACCTGTGGAATAAGGTAAAACACCCCGCGGCTTACTATGGCAATTGCTGTCAAGGCGGAAATCAGAGCAATTTCACGGGCATTTGGTTTGCTCCTCTCAAAAGATACAAAAAAAGGTATCATTGAAAGGACAAGAATGACGGCACAGACTATATAATAATTTGTACTGCTGCTGAAAATCTGCCAAATCACCACTGCAATAAGGCATAAGACTACCGAACAAAGAGAAAGGACTTTTTTCATATTAAGTCCTCCGCAGAAACAGCAGATTTAAGTTTGCCTTTTGTAATACGTCTTATCTGCGTTGTATAAAAATCAAGACTTGACAGCACCTGTCGTCTGCTGCCTGTTATAGTAATTATTCCGTCGCTTAAAAAAGAAACAAAGTCGCTGATTTCCCCTACAAAATCTAAATCGTGGGAAACAAGCACCACCGTTTTGCCGTTTTTGGCAAGTTCTTTAATAGTTTTCTTTAACTCCTGTTTGCTGAAATAATCAAGTGATTTGGACGGCTCGTCCATTAAAATAATATCAAAATCATTATTAAACAGTATTTCAAGAGCAAGTTTTTGCATCTCTCCGCCGCTTAAATCGTAGGGGTGACGGGTGTCATAATCATTGGGACAAAGCCTTTTGGCAAAACTCTCCCCTGCTTCCTCCAATACGGTATCTTTAGTAAAAAGATAGCGGGGATTTTGAGGAAGATAGCCAATTTTACCATACACCTTTACTTTACCTGCATACTGTTTTTTAATTCCTGCAATAACCTTTAAAAGAGTAGTCTTTCCGCCGGCGTTTGCGCCTATAATACTATGAACACTGCCCTTATAAACAGTCAAATTTAATCCGTCCAAAATATCTTTTTGATTTTTGCCGTATGAAAATGTGATATTTTTAACCTCAACTGCTTTTTGAGCAAATTTGCTTTCGGTTATTTCTTTTTCCTTAAAATTAATATTGCAAAATATTGCTTCTTTAACGCTTAAAGGTCTGCTGTCAAAAAGAGAGGTGTATACAGGAAAAAACGGCAGTAGATTATCACATTTTGAAAGACTGTGGGCAGTACCGTCTGCCGCAATCTTGCCGTTATCCATTATATACATTTTGTCGCAAATATCCACAAGATTGTCACTGATATGTGAAGACATTATCACCGTTGTGCCCAGTTCACTGTTTACCCTTTGGAGCAGTGACACAAGCTGATATGACGCTTTAGGATCAAGCTGTGACAAAGGCTCATCAAGAATGAGCACGTCGGGAGCAGAAATCATAGCGGCGGCTACTGCTACCGTTGCCTTTTGCCCTCCTGAAAGTTCAGATATATCTGCATCAAGAATATCGTTAAGATTAAAAAAAGATACAATCTCCCCTAATTTTACAGCAATAACGTCATTTGGGAGTTTTTTGTTTTCAAGGGCAAAGACAAGCTCTCCTCTGACCTTATCGCAAACAAAGGAGCTGTCAATATCCTGAACAACAAATGCGGCGCTGTTGGTATTGCCGATTATCTCCCCTTGAATTTCGCCGAAAGGCGCAATCTCTTTTTTCAAAAGTTTTAACAGAGTTGACTTTCCGCTGCCTGTTTTGCCCATAAGCAAAACGAACTCGCCTTTATCTATAATTATTGAAACATCTTTGAGGGCTTTGCTGTTTGATTTAGGATATGAAAATGTTAAATTTTTCGTTTCAATGTACGCCATTTTATATCCTCCCAAAAATCAATTATTACAGGCAAAAACACTAATAACGAATACAGAACAAGCGGCAGTAATAATAAGTCACCCATTTCTGTTACCGGTTCAAAAATAAACGTCAGACTGCTTGTAATTTTAAAAATACACAAAACAATAAAAATTGACAATGAAATAAAAAGAAGTAAAAAGTCTTTTGCATTAAAACGGTATTTTGAATATACCTTTCGTTTTGAGGAAAAGCCCCTTGCTTTCATAGAATCACCAAGGGAAATCGTGTCCTCAAGGGTCATAGTAATTACTGATGAAAACACGTTTAAAGCGCTTTTAAATTTACCGTTTTTTTCGTCAAGGAGTTTTCGTGCGTCACGTATCTCCCTGTAATTTTTTTCCATACGGGGAATAAAGCTTAAAACCGAAGAAAAAATCATAGCGGTATTGGGCGCAATTTTTCCGAATACTGACAAAAACCTTTCCGATGTGATAACAATGCTGTAATCAGAAAACCAAACAATTACCCCAGCAACCATCATTCCTTGGCAAAAGCCGTAAAAAAGGCTCTCGAAAGTAAAATAAATATTACGAAACGCAAACAACACCGTATCGCCGTAATGAGCAAAGATAAAGTTAAAAACAGAAATAAACAATATAAGAGGAAGAATGAATTTAAACAGATATGAAAATGCTTTTTTACCCTGAAGAATAAGTTTATAAATAAATCCTGAAAGAAGGCTTAATGCCAAATACACAGGGTGCATAATAATAATTGTAAGCAAAATTACGCATAAAAAAAACAGGAAGGTTGATTTTGGATTGTATTTAGAAAATCTATCCATTTTGCACCTCCCTGATAAATTTAATATTCAATTCCCATTCTTGCTTTAACGCCCTTATCGTAAGGGTGTTTAATCTTTTCAAAATATGTTACATAGTCGGCAATTTCGGTCAATTCATCAAAATTTTTATGACCTGTCAATACTGCCTCTGCACTTATACTTTTAATAAGTTTTACAGCGTCGCTGACAGTAATAAAATCGCCGATTATATCAATGAATTCATCAAGAATAATAAAATCAGCATCGCTTCTTTTGACATAACTTAAAGCGTTGTCCACCCACTCCCTGTAACTTTCATCAGGATTAAAAGACAAATTGTCGGGCGCTTTAAAAATATCAAAGGGCAACACTTTCAGCTCACTTGAATTACAGTCCTTCAGAAACTGTATCAAAAGCACTTTTTTCCCTGCTCCGCAAGCTCTCATACCGGCGCCCACGGCGGATGATGTTTTGCCCTTGCCCATGCCGTAATAAATGTGTATCACCTTGTACGCACCTCTTCCTTTGTCTTAAAGGAATAGCCGTACAAATCAAGAATATTCATTTTTTTCAAGGCAACTTCACATCCCTTTGACACACAGAGATGAGGGTCTTGAGGAATTGTTACCTGAATGGATAAGGCTCTGCTTATAAGCCTGTCCATACCGTAAAGATTTGCCATACCGCCTGTTAAAATAAGAGACCCGCTGGTAATATCAGCCACAAGCTGCGGCGATGTGCGTTCAAACAACGCCTTGGCAGACTCAACAATTTTATCAAGCTGCGGTTTAAGGCAGTTATATATCTCCTCGTCAGTAATTTCCACAGACATAGGAAGTCCCGTATCGGCATTTCTGCCTTTTGCGGTAGTGGAAATTTTATTATCACGAGGAACGGCGCAGCCGATATTCTTTTTTATACCTTCGGCAGTTCTTAATCCTACAAGCAGGCGGTATTTGTCGGCAAGATATTTAACGATTGCCTCGTCAAAGCTGTCCCCTGCCGTTTTAATTGTTTCAATCTGACTCATTGAACCTTGACTGATAACAGCCATATCGGTAGTACCTGAACCGATATTTATAACAAAAAAGCCGTTGGGATTTGCAGGGTCAACTCCTGCACCGAAAGCAGAGCAAAGAGGCTCTTCAATAAGACAAACAGACCTTGCCCCTGCATTTATAAGAACTGATACAAGAGTTCGCTGTTCTACGTCTGTGCTTATTGAAGGCACTGACGCAACAACTCTGGGTTTAAATATACTCTTTTTAATAACCTTGTTCATAAAATACCTTACCATTTGGCAGGCAAGAGAATAGTTGCTTACTGCACCGTCAACTATAGGCTGTATAACGCTGACGTTTTCCGGCTCTCTGCCCTGAAGATAATAAGCCCTTTTGCCCACATAAAGTATTTTATCGTTTTCCTCATCATATGCCACATAGGAAGGCTCCTCAAGGACTATGCCCTTATCCACAACCGATATAACGATTGAGCCTGTACCTAAATCTATTCCTAAATCGTAACCGAACATAAAAACATTCCTTAAATAACAATATATTTTATGTTACTTTAATTTTCAATTAAAGTCAAGAAAGAAGAAAGTATTATTATATTATTTCATCATTTTCCTTAAAGAGAAAGTGCAACAAAGCACTGTAACGTCTGCTTTTTTTATCGTTATCCACCATTTGCTTTATAGCTGCGTTATTGCCAACTATAACAATAAGACTCTTTGCTCTTGTGACAGCGGTATAAAACAGATTTCTGTACGCAAGCTGAGGCGGGGTGGCAATAACAGGCATAACAACCGCTTCAAACTCACTGCCCTGACTTTTATGTACTGTCATAGCATAAGCAAGCTCCAACTCCTTAGCATTTTCAATGCTATACATTGCCTCTCTGTCGTCAAACAAAACATTTATAATATCGTTTGCTTTATCAATTCTTGTTAGTATTCCTATATCGCCGTTAAAAACTCCTGTGCCGTTTTCATTATTTTTAAACCAAGGTACATCGTAATTGTTTTTAACCTGCATCACTTTATCGCCCTCACGGAGTATATAGCCGTGATTTCTGATTTCGGCTTTATCTCTTGATGGCGGATTTAATTTTTCCTGTAAAAGAGCGTTAATATTTTCAGTGCCCGCCTCACCTTTTCTGCTGGGACAAAGCACCTGAATGTCCTTTAGCGAATCATAGCCGTACCCTGCCGGTATTCTGCTTGTTACAAGATTAATAATCTTTCTCGGTGCGTTATACCTTGAGTCCTCGTTGAGAAGAAAAAAATCTGAAAATGAATTACTGTTATCAAACACCGGCATTTCGCCTTTTACCACTCTGTGAGCATTGGAAACTATCATACTTTCCATAGCCTGACGAAAGATTTTATCAAGACTGACTACACCGATAAGTTCGCTTTTTATTAAATCGGCCAACACATTGCCTGCACCCACAGGCGGTAACTGGTCTTTATCCCCCACCATTATAAGACGGCAGGAAAGAGGAAGTGCGTCGAGGAGAGCGGAAAACACCGTAACGTCCACCATAGAAAGCTCGTCTACTATAACGGCGTCACATTCAAGGGGATTTTTTAAATTATGACAGAAAGTGGGCTCAGTTGCTCCCTCTCTGTACTCCACCTCAAGCAGCCTGTGTATCGTTTTAGCCTCATAACCCGTAAGCTCAGTCATTCTTTTTGCAGCACGTCCAGTAGGCGCCGCCAAGGCAACGTCAAGCCCTCTGTTTTTCATAAGAGTTATTATACCCTTTACAGTAGTTGTTTTACCTGTACCCGGTCCCCCTGTTAATATAAGCATTCCCTTATTAACTGCAATTTCAATAGCCTCTCTCTGCTTTTCGTCGAAGCGAATGCCGTTTGCCTGCTCAAATGCAAATATTTCTTCAGTTGTTATATCTTTTTCCTGTGGAGGAAAATTCAGCATTATATTTATTCTGTCTGCGATTTCACTTTCAGCACGGTAAATTTCAGGTAAAAACAAAAAGTCCTTACCACTTATATTTTCCTGAACGAGTTGTTTTGCGTCAATTGCATTATCAATAGCGATTTCCGCCTCATCCTCTGAACAGTCAAGAAGCGACATTGCAGGTTTGATAAGACTGTTTCGAGGAACACAGGTATGGCCGTTGTTAAGGTTATGGCGCACCACATAAACAACACCTGCCTGACATCTGTAATCAAACAGAGGTTCACTATTCAAAGATGAAGCGATTTCATCAGCTCTCTCAAATGTAAAACCGGACGCCTCGGAAATAAAAGCATAAGGATTTTCACTTATAATATCAAGAGCATATGACTTATACATATTATAGGCATTAAAAGCTTCCTGCTGATTTAAGCCCAGTTCTGCAAGTCCGTTCATAACGTCTCTTGCGGCAAACTGCATTTTAAATTCCTGACTGATTTTTCGCGCCTTTTGTTTACTGATTCCCTTGATTTCCGCCAATCTTTCGGGCTCGTTTTCAATAACATTGAAACTGTCCTCACCAAATCGCTCAACAATTTTTACAGCGGTTGCCTCTCTAACACCTTTGACTATACCCCCTGCAAGAAAACGAAGCATTCCCCCAGCATCGGCAGGCATAGTCCTTTGCAGGCGCAAAGCCTTAAACTGTCTTCCAAAGGTTGGGTGCATCACCCATTCTCCCTGAAATACAGCCTCCTCGCCTATTACAACAGAGCCCATAACACCTACAACTGTGCAGATTTCATCACCTGCGTCAACGCTTATTACAGCGTAACCCGTGCTCTCATTTTGATAGGTTATATCTTCAATTACTCCTGTAAGATTTTCAAGTTCCTCTGCCATTATTTTCACCGAAAAGATTATAACATATTAAGATTAATAATTAAAGGCAAAAAATGAAAAAGAGCAGGTCAAACGACCTGCTCTGTAATCAGTAATATAATTACTCGTTGATAGATGTAACAACACCTGAACCAACTGTTCTACCACCCTCACGGATAGCGAAACGAAGACCTTCTTCGATAGCGATTGGAGTGATGAGCTCAACGTTCATTACTACGTTATCGCCAGGCATACACATCTCTGTGCCTTCTGGAAGAGTGATAACACCTGTTACGTCTGTTGTTCTGAAATAGAACTGTGGACGATAGTTATTGAAGAAAGGAGTATGACGGCCACCTTCGTCCTTTGAAAGAACGTAAACCTGGCCTGAGAATTTTGTGTAAGGCTTGATTGAACCAGGAGCTGCAAGAACCTGACCTCTTTCGATATCAGATCTCTGAACACCACGGAGAAGACAACCGATGTTGTCACCAGCCTCAGCATAGTCAAGGATCTTACGGAACATCTCAATACCAGTACATACTGTTGAGCTTGTTTCCTCGTGAAGACCAACGATTTCAACTGTGTCGTTAGTATTAAGCTTACCTCTCTCTACTCTACCTGTAGCAACTGTACCACGACCAGTGATTGTGAATACGTCCTCAACAGGCATAAGGAAAGGAAGATCTGACTTACGGTCAGGAGTTGGAATATACTCGTCAACAGCGTCCATAAGCTCTGCGATGCAAGCGCAAGCAGGATCGTCGTTTGATGAAGCCTCAAGTGCCTTAAGAGCTGAACCCTTGATGATTGGGCACTCATCGTCAAACTCATACTCAGCAAGAGTCTCACGGATTTCCATCTCAACAAGCTCAAGGAGCTCTTCGTCGTCTACTTGGTCAGTCTTGTTCATGAATACGATGATTGCAGGAACGCCAACCTGACGAGCAAGAAGCAAGTGCTCCTTAGTCTGAGCCATAGGACCGTCAGTAGCAGCGATAACAAGGATAGCGCCGTCCATCTGAGCAGCACCAGTGATCATGTTCTTAATATAGTCAGCGTGGCCTGGGCAGTCAACGTGAGCATAGTGACGCTTGTCTGTCTCATACTCAACGTGAGCTGTGTTGATTGTGATACCACGTTCTCTCTCTTCAGGAGCCTTATCGATATCAGCATAGTCCTCAAACTTTGCATAGCCCTTGTTTGCAAGATACTTTGTGATAGCAGCTGTAAGAGTTGTCTTACCATGGTCAACGTGACCGATTGTACCAATGTTTACGTGTGGCTTGGTACGGTTAAAATGTTCTTTTGCCATTGGAATTTCCTCCTTAAAATTTACAATAGTAAAATTGTCATAGATATTTTATCAAATACACATAAAAATATCAAGACTTTTTTATAAATATCTTTGTCTATCAGTCTCTCTTAGCTCTCTCGCTGATAATTGATTCACTGATTGACTTAGGAACAGGCTCGTAACCGTCAGGTTCCATTGTGTACTGACCACGGCCCTGTGTTTTTGAACGAAGGTCATTTACATAACCAAACATTTCAGAAAGAGGTACTCTTGCATTAATCTGCTTTGCACCTGATCTGTCTTCCATACCCTGAATCTGTCCGCGGCGAGAGTTAAGGTCGCCGATAACATCGCCCATATAATCTTCAGGTACGATAACTACTACCTTCATCATAGGCTCAAGGATGATTGGGTTTGCACCCTTTGCAGCGTCTTTGAAAGCCATAGAACCTGCAATCTTAAATGCCATTTCAGATGAGTCAACCTCGTGATAAGAACCATCATAAAGCTCAACTCTGACGTCAACAACATTGTAACCTGCGAGAATACCGCTCTTCATAGCGCCCTGGATACCGGCATCAACAGCAGGAATGTATTCCTTAGGAATAGCACCGCCGACGATTTGGTTAACGAACTCGTAACCCTTGCCGATACCGTTTTCGTCAACGTTAGGCATAATACGAATCTTAACGTGACCGTACTGACCTGAACCACCTGACTGTCTCTTATACTTGAGGTCAGATGAGCCTTCGCTCTGGATTGTCTCTTTATAGGCAACCTGAGGAGCGCCTACATTTGCCTCAACCTTAAATTCACGGAGAAGACGGTCAACAATAATCTCAAGGTGAAGCTCACCCATACCTGCGATAATTGTCTGTCCAGTTTCTTCATCTGTATATGCTTTGAATGTTGGGTCTTCTTCTGCAAGTTTTGCAAGAGCAATACCCATCTTTTCCTGACCTGCTTTTGTCTTTGGCTCGATAGCTACACGGATAACAGGATCAGGGAAATTCATTGACTCAAGAATGATTGGGTGAGCCTCGTCACAAAGAGTATCACCTGTAGTTGTATTCTTAAGACCTACTGCAGCGGCAATATCACCTGCGTAACAGATTGGAATATCCTCTCTGTGATTTGCGTGCATCTGAAGAATACGACCCATTCTCTCTTTCTGGTCTTTAACTGAATTATAACAAGGTGTACCGGCTTCAATTGTACCTGAATATACACGGAAGAAACAAATCTTACCAACGAATGGGTCAGTTGCAATCTTGAATGCAAGAGCTGCAAAAGGCTCATCGTCTGAAGAATGACGGAATTCCTCCTCATCAGTATCCGGGTTCACACCCTTAATTGACTCAACGTCTGTTGGTGCAGGCATATAATCGATAACTGCATCAAGAAGTGGCTGAACGCCCATGTTACGATAAGCAGTACCGCAGCAAACTGGAACCATATCGTTTGCAATGGTAGACTTACGAATAACTTTCTTGATTTCATCAACAGAAATTGCGTCCTCGCCCTCTTCAAAGTACTTCTCCATGAGCTCCTCGTCCTGTTCAGCAACATGCTCAATAAGCTCTGTTCTGTACTTTGCAGCAAGTTCTTTCATATCGTCAGGAATTTCAGTTTCCTCAAACTTCATTCCCTTCTCTTTATCTGGGTCAATGTAGATAATTGCCTTATTCTTAACAAGGTCAACTATACCCTTAAATGTATCCTCGCTGCCGATTGGAAGCTGGATAGGAAGAGCATTACATTTGAAACGGTCTTTAACCATATCTAATGCTCTGTAAAAGTCAGCACCCATAATATCCATCTTATTAACGAATATCATTCTTGGTACTTTATATTCGTCAGCCTGACGCCATACGGTTTCAGACTGAGGCTCAACACCGCCTTTTGCACAAAGAACAGTTACTGAGCCGTCAAGTACACGAAGTGAACGCTGAACCTCAACGGTGAAGTCAACGTGACCAGGTGTATCGATGATATTGATTCTATGGTTTTTCCAGAAGCAAGTTGTTGCAGCAGATGTGATTGTGATACCACGCTCCTGCTCCTGCTCCATCCAGTCCATTGTTGCAGAACCCTCGTGAGTTTCACCGATTTTGTGGTTGATACCTGTATAGTACAGAATTCTCTCGGTGGTAGTTGTTTTACCTGCATCAATATGAGCCATAATACCAATATTTCTTGTCATTTCAAGAGATACTTTTCTTGGCATAATATCCTCCTATTAATATCTGAAATGAGCAAAGGCTTTGTTTGCTTCTGCCATCTTGTGTGTATCGTCGCACTTCTTAACAGCGCCGCCTGTCTTATTAACTGCGTCCATAATTTCAGCTGCAAGTCTTTCCTTCATTGTTCTCTCTGAACGCTGACGAGCGTAAAGAGTGATCCAACGAAGACCAAGTGTCTGTCTTCTTTCAGGACGAACCTCAAGTGGTACCTGATAGGTAGCACCGCCGATACGACGAGCCTTAACCTCAAGTACAGGCATTACATTTTCCATTGCAGCTTCAAAAGTTTCCAATGGGTCATTGCCGGTCTTTTCTTGAACGATGTCAAATGCTCCGTAAACGATTTTCTGAGCGACACCCTTTTTTCCATCAAGCATAATGTTATTGATCAGTCTTGTTACAAGCTTTGAGTTGTAAAGCGGATCAGGTAAAACATCACGCTTAGCGATTTGGCCTCTTCTTGGCATCTCGCTTCCCTCCTTCATAATTATTAAATGAGTTCATAGGTACTCGGTTTTCCGTGGAGTCAACAAAAGGTCATATACGCTGGTTATATAATCAAGGTATATAAACTATTGTTATTCCATTCTAAAATTCACTGCTTATTTCTTAGCAGCCTTGGGTCTCTTTGCACCGTACTTTGAACGGCTCTGCATTCTGCCTGTAACGCCCTGAGTATCAAGTGTACCGCGGATGATGTGATAACGCACACCGGGAAGGTCCTTAACACGGCCGCCACGAATCATAACAACAGAGTGCTCCTGAAGGTTGTGACCTACGCCCGGGATATAAGCAGAAACTTCAATTCCGTTTGTAAGACGAACTCTGGCAATCTTACGAAGTGCTGAGTTAGGCTTTTTAGGAGTTGCTGTCTTAACTGCTGTGCATACGCCGCGCTTTTGAGGAGAATTGTTATCATTCATAACATTCTGCTTTGTGTTCAAGCTCTTAAGAAGTGCAGGAGTCTTTGATTTCTTTTCCAAAGACTTACGACCAGTTCTTACAAGTTGATTAAAGGTAGGCAATAGTTTATCTCCTTTCGTTTTTATTTACACATATCATATTATATATGGTATGCGCATAAATCATACAATAAAAATTATTGTATCATTTAAACGCACACCTTGGGGCAAAGGTATTCCCTTGCCCCAAAATGTTGTGTTTTTTTACCAAAGTGCGACATATTTCTTTGTTAAATTTATACAAAGATATGCTCACACGATTAGGTATTATACATTAAGACATACTATTTGTCAATAGTTCTTGTAATTGTTCGAGATTTAAAATTTCATCGCTACCCTCTGCTGAAAAATAGCTTGGAACAACTTCAACATCTCTGAACACATCCATACCTGTTCCGGCAGGAACAAGCTTACCGATGATAACGTTTTCTTTAAGACCGAGAAGCGGATCGCTCTTGCCCTTGATTGCTGCGTCGGTAAGAACTCTTGTTGTCTCCTGGAATGAAGCAGCAGAAAGGAATGAATCAGTAGCAAGAGAAGCCTTTGTGATACCCATAAGAATTGGGATATAGGTAGCCTTCTTAAGCTCTGTTTCACCAGCCTTAATTCTTGCTTCAATCTTATCGTTTGCCTCGTCAACGGCTGTAACATCAACCATAGTGCCTGCAACAAGGTCGGTATCGCCTGCGTCGTCAACAGTACATTTCTTAAGCATCTGACGAACGATAACCTCAATGTGCTTATCGTTGATATCAACACCCTGTGTACGATATGCAAACTGAACTTCTTTGATAAGGTAGTTGTAAACAGCCTCTTCACCGAGAATTGCAAGAACGTCGTGTGGGTTTACTGCACCCAGAGTAAGCTCTGTACCCTTTTGGATATGAGCGCCTTCAACGATATTTTCGCAAAGACGAGCGCCGTAAGGAATAAGATATTTCTTTTCTTCTGCTGTTTCGCTGTTATAAACAACAACGTGACGGCTCTTCTTAATTTCCTCAAATCTTACGTCACCCTCGATTTCAGAAAGAATAGCAAGCTGCTTTGGTTTTCTTGCTTCGAAGAGTTCCTCAACACGAGGAAGACCCTGTGTAATATCTGCACCGCCGGCAACACCGCCTGTATGGAAGGTTCTCATTGTAAGCTGTGTACCGGGCTCACCGATTGACTGAGCCGCAATAATACCAACTGCCTCACCAACCTGAACAGGCTCGTTAAATGCAAGGTTTGCACCGTAGCACTTACGGCAAACGCCGTGACGTGATTTACAAGTGATAAGTGAGCGAATTTTAACAGACTCGATACCTGCGTCAACAATGCGTTTTGCATCGTCAGCAGTCATCATTCTGTCAGTTTCCATAAGAACCTCGCCTGTATTCGGATCGATAACAGGCTCAACAACAAATCTACCTATAAGTCTTTCCTCAAGAGGTTCAAGAACACGGTTGCCATCCATAATCTTGGAAACAACGATACCATCGTGACATCCGCAGTCGTCGTCACGAATAATAACGTCCTGTGAAACGTCTACAAGACGACGTGTAAGGTAACCGGAGTCAGCTGTACGAAGAGCTGTATCGGCAAGACCTTTACGAGCACCACGTGAAGAAATGAAATACTCAAGAATGTTAAGACCCTCACGGTAGTTAGCACGAATTGGTACCTCGATTGTCTTACCTGCTGTATTGGCGATAAGACCTCTCATACCTGCAAGCTGACGAAGCTGTGAAGTACTACCACGGGCACCGGAATCAACCATCATATGAATTGGGTTGTGAGCACCGTCGAAGTTACTTGTAAGCTCGTTAGAAACCTTATTTGTACAATCTTCCCACGCCTTGATTACTGCTGATGAACGCTCATCGTTAGTAATAAGTCCGTAGTTGTAGTTATATGTGATTTCATCTACCTTTGCCTCTGCCTCTGCAAGATATTTCTTTTTCTTTTCAGGAATAAGTGCGTCGATTACGGCAACGGTAGTACCGGAAACTGTTGAGTACTTGTAGCCCTGTGCTTTAAGTTCATCAAGCATCTTTGATGCGATTGAAACACCGTGAACGTTGATGCACTTTTCAGCAATCTGACCAAGCTGTTTCTTCTTAACTACGAAAGAAACCTCAAGCTCAAATTCATTTTCAGGATTTGTTCTGTCAACAAAGCCTAAATCCTGAGGAACAGGACGGTTGAAAATAACTCGGCCGATAGTTGTTTTAACAAGCTTTGATTTCTCAACGCCGTCAACAACCTTGGAGAAACGGATAAGGCACTCTGAATGAAGACCGAGAGAGCCTTCCTGATAAGCCATCATAGCCTCGTCTTTATCACGATAGATGTTATATCTTGTAATTTCTTCACCGTCAATGATTTCCTTGCGAGGACATCCCGGCTCACCTTCTTTAATCATAGTAAGATAGTAAGAACCGATAACCATATCCTGTGTAGGAACGGCAACAGGCTTACCGTCTGACGGTTTAAGAAGGTTGTTAGCAGCAAGCATAAGCATTCTTGCTTCAGCCTGTGCCTCTGCAGAAAGAGGTACGTGAACAGCCATCTGGTCGCCGTCGAAGTCGGCGTTAAATGCTGTACAAGCAAGTGGGTGAAGTTTTATTGCTCTACCCTCAACAAGTACAGGCTCAAATGCCTGAATACCAAGTCTGTGAAGAGTGGGAGCACGGTTAAGCATTACAGGATGGTCTCTGATAACAACCTCGAGACTGTCCCAAACAGCAGGATTATTGGCTCTTTCAACCATTTTTCTTGCTGATTTGATGTTAGATGCCACGCCTGTTTCAACAAGTCTCTTCATAACGAAAGGTTTGAAGAGCTCGATTGCCATTTCTTTAGGAAGACCGCACTGATGCATCTTGAGTTCAGGACCTACAACGATAACAGAACGTCCTGAATAGTCAACACGCTTACCGAGAAGGTTCTGACGGAAACGACCCTGCTTACCTTTAAGCATATCTGAAAGAGATTTAAGAGGTCTGTTGTTAGGACCTGTTACAGGTCTGCCGCGGCGTCCGTTATCGATAAGGGCGTCAACAGATTCCTGAAGCATTCTCTTTTCGTTTCTTACAATGATTTCAGGTGCGCCGAGCTCAAGAAGTCTCTTAAGACGGTTGTTTCTGTTAATAACTCTTCTGTAAAGGTCGTTAAGGTCGCTTGTAGCGAATCTGCCGCCGTCAAGCTGTACCATAGGACGAATATCGGGTGGAATTACAGGGATAACGTCAA
The DNA here is from genome assembly GCA_944385025.1 of uncultured Eubacterium sp. Classification (GTDB taxonomy): domain Bacteria; phylum Bacillota; class Clostridia; order Oscillospirales; family Acutalibacteraceae; genus Eubacterium_R. The sequence goes on along the minus strand of CALWVQ010000054.1, from coordinate 35,596 downwards.
GTATCATCCACTCAAGCTTGTTGCCGCTGTGATAGAAAGCGTCAACAACATCAAGTCTCTTGAGAAGTCTTACTCTCTTCTGACCTGTTGCAGTTTCAAGTTCTTCTGTAAGCTCGTCACGAAGCTTTGCAACATCAATGCCCTGCAAAAGCTCCTTGATAGCCTCGGCACCCATACCTGCCTTAAAGTCGTCCTCATATCTCTCACGCATTTCTGCGTATTCCTTTTCGTTGAGAATCTGCATTTTCTCAAGAGGAGTATCGCCGGGGTCAGTTACAATGTAAAGTGCAAAATAAAGCACTTTTTCAAGATATCTTGGGCTGATGTCAAGTACAAGACCAAGACGGCTCGGAATACCCTTAAAGTACCAAATATGTGATACAGGGGCAGCAAGCTCGATATGACCCATACGCTCACGACGTACCTTTGCACGTGTAATCTCAACGCCGCAGCGCTCGCAGACCTTGCCCTTATAGCGAACTCTCTTATACTTTCCGCAGTGACATTCCCAGTCCTTCATAGGACCGAAAATTCTTTCGCAGAAAAGACCGTCTCTTTCAGGTTTGAGAGTTCTGTAATTGATTGTTTCAGGCTTTGTTACCTCGCCGTATGACCACTCGCGAATCTGCTCCGGTGAGGCAAGACCTATTTTTATAGAACTGAATTCATTTTCGTAATTATCCATATTGGAAGCGCTCCTTTATAATAATTTGATTGTGGAAGTCTTTTCAGATTACTCATCATCTTCAGAATAGCTGTCATCAAACATATCTGAAAAACTATCTGACTGACCTGCTTCCTCTGTATTAAAGTCATCAGCCTCAGAAATACCAAAGCCCTCCTGACCTTCAAAATCATTTACCTCTGTAAATGCGTTTGCGTCGATTGGTTTAATTCCTGCATCGTCAAGATCCTGCTTAAGCTCGATTTCATTACCGTCCTTATCAAGAACCTTAGTATCAAGACCGAGAGCCTGAAGCTCTTTAAAGAGTACCTTGAATGACTCAGGTGTGCCTGCTGTCGGAATGTTTTCACCCTTAACGATTGCCTCGTAAGTGCGTACACGGCCTACAACGTCGTCGGACTTAACAGTCATAATCTCCTGAAGGGTGTATGCTGCACCGTAAGCCTCAAGAGCCCAAACCTCCATCTCACCGAAACGCTGACCGCCGAACTGTGCTTTACCGCCAAGCGGCTGCTGTGTTACAAGGCTGTAAGGACCTGTTGAACGGGCGTGAATCTTATCGTCAACAAGGTGGTGGAGTTTAAGGAAGTACATATAACCTACTGTAATTCTGTTGTCAAACTTTTCACCTGTACGTCCGTCGATAAGCTCTGTCTTACCGTCAAATACTTTGTTGCCGTTTTCGTCTACATAGTATCCGATGTCTGCAAGCTCAAGGCAGTCACGAATATCCTGCTCGTGAGCGCCGTCAAATACAGGGGTCATCATCTTCCAGCCAAGTGCCTTTGCAGCGTATCCCAAATGAACCTCAAGTACCTGACCGATATTCATACGTGAAGGTACGCCCAGAGGGTTAAGAACGATGTCAAGCGGTCTGCCGTCAGGAAGGAATGGCATATCTTCCTGTGGAAGAATTCTTGAAACAACACCCTTGTTACCGTGACGACCTGCCATCTTGTCGCCCACTTGAATCTTACGCTTTTGAGCAATGTAAACTCTTACTACTTTATTTACGCCAGGTGAAAGCTCGTCGCAGTTTGCACGGGTAAACACCTTAACGTCAACTACTGTACCGTACTCACCGTGAGGAACGCGAAGAGAAGTATCTCTAACTTCTCTTGCCTTCTCGCCGAAGATTGCACGAAGAAGTCTTTCCTCTGCTGTAAGCTCAGTCTCGCCCTTCGGTGTAACTTTACCGACAAGAATATCACCGGAATGAACCTCTGCACCAATACGGATAATACCGTCTGCATCAAGATCTTTAAGAGCGTCTTCACCAACGTTTGGAATATCTCTTGTAATTTCTTCAGGACCAAGCTTTGTATCACGTGACTCAACCTCGTGCTCCTCAATATGAATTGAGGTATAAACGTCGTCACGTACTATCTTTTCGTTAATAAGAACAGCGTCCTCGTAGTTATAACCTTCCCAAGTCATAAATCCGATAAGAGCATTCTTACCAAGTGAAATTTCACCGTTACAGGTTGCAGGACCGTCTGCAATTACCTGTCCGTCCTCAATCTCCTGTCTCAATGAAACAATAGGACGCTGGTTAATACAAGTACCTTGGTTAGAACCGGAGAACTTAACAAGCTCATACTTGTCAACCTCGTTGTTCTTTGTGGTAATTTCAATTGTATCAGCATCAACAGCAGTTACTGTACCACCGCGCTTTGCAATTACTACAACGCCTGAGTCGTATGCTGCTTTATATTCCATACCTGTGCCGACAACAGGAGCGTCTGTCTTAAGAAGAGGCACTGCCTGACGCTGCATGTTAGCACCCATAAGTGCACGGTTTGCGTCGTCGTTTTCAAGGAAAGGAATCATTGCGGTAGCTACTGATACTACCATTTTTGGAGATACGTCCATATAGTCTACTCTTTCAGGAGGAAGAGTAAGGAACTCATCTCTGTAACGGCAGGTTACCTTTGTGTTGGCAAATCTGCCCTGATCGTCAAGAGGCTCGTTTGCCTGAGCTACAACGTAGTTATCCTCCATATCGGCTGTCATATAAACAACCTCGTCGGTAACAACGCCTGTTTCCTTATCAACCTTACGGTAAGGAGCCTCGATAAAGCCGTATTCGTTAAGACGGCTGTAACAAGCAAGATATGAAATCAAGCCGATGTTAGGACCTTCAGGAGTTTCGATAGGACACATACGGCCGTAATGGGTATAGTGAACGTCACGAACCTCAAATCCTGCACGGTCACGTGAAAGACCGCCGGGGCCCAGAGCTGAAAGTCTTCTTTTATGGGTAAGCTCTGCAAGAGGGTTGTTCTGATCCATAAACTGTGAAAGTGGTGATGAACCGAAGAACTCTTTGATTGCAGCAACTACAGGACGGATATTGATAAGAGCCTGAGGAGTGATAGCCTCCTCGTCGTCCTGTGCCTGGAGAGTCATTCTTTCACGGATAACTCTTTCCATTCTTGTAAAGCCGATTCTAAACTGATTTTGGAGTAACTCGCCTACTGCACGAATTCTACGGTTGCCAAGGTGGTCAATATCGTCAAGTGAACCTACACCGTTAGCGAGATTAAGAAGATATGATACAGTAGCAAAAATATCGTCTATTATAATATGTTTAGGAATAAGGTCGTCACAGCGAAGCTCAATCTCTTCCTTAAGTGCCTTTTCATCGTCGCCGCACTTTTCAAGAATTTCAGAAAGAACTCTGTATGAAACCTTTTCGTTGATGCCGTATGGCTTGCAGTCAAAATTAACATAAGCGTTAATGTCAACCATACCGTTTGATACGATTTTAACCTCTTTGCCGTCAACATTGATATATGCAAACATAACACCTGCATTTTCAATCTCGAGAGCCTTTTCGGCAGTAATCTTTTCACCTGCGTCAGCAAGGAACTCACCCTGCGGCGAAATAACAGGCTGTGAAAGCACCTGATTTGTAAGTCTGTCGCTGATTGCGAGTTTTTTATTATACTTATATCTGCCTACACGTGAAAGGTCATATCTGTGAGCGTCAAAGAACAAACCGTCAAGATGAGCCTGTGCAGTTTCAAGAGTAGGAGGCTCGCCCGGACGAAGCTTCTTGTAAACCTCAAGAAGTGCTTCTTCTGTATTCTTTGTTGCGTCTTTCTCGATTGTGGCTGTAATTCTTTCATCATCACCGAAAAACTCAACTATTTCGCTGTCGGTACCAAGACCGAGAGCACGAAGAAATGTGGTGATAAAGATTTTTCTGTTCTTATCGATACGTACGTAGAAAAGGTCGTTAGCGTCCGTCTCATACTCAAGCCAAGCGCCGCGGTTTGGTATTACTGTATTAGTGAACAGTTCTTTACCTGTCTTATCGTGGTCCATATTGTAGTAAACACCGGGTGAACGAACAAGCTGTGAAACTATACATCTTTCAGCACCGTTGATTACAAATGTGCCCGCATCGGTCATCCAAGGAAAATCGCCCATAAATATAGTGTTTTCCTTAACCTCACCTGTTTCTTTATTAACAAGTCTGGCACGAACCTTGAGTGGTTTTGCGTATGTTACGTCACGAGCCTTACACTGAGCTATTGAGTATTTAGGTTCATCGTCGATAGAAAAGTCAATAAAGTCAAGCACAAGGTTGCCTGTGTAATCGGTAATTGAGCCGATATCCTTGAAAACCTGCTTTAAACCTTCATCAAGGAACCATTGGTAAGAACTCTTCTGTACCTCAATCAAATTAGGCATCTGCATAACTTCATTGATTTTAGCAAAGTTCTTTCGTGTAGTTGTACCAAGCTGCACATCTTTCACATTTACCATAGAAGTCACTCCAATCTATTTTTTACGGCAAATTCAGCGTATTCCGACAAACAGAGACATCCCTGCCGTTTCGGTAAAATATTAGATAAAATTGCAATTACGCATAAATTTCCATTTTATGATGCTCTTTAATATAAAACATTGTAACTGATATGTCAAGAAAAATTTTTAAATATTTTTAACTTATTCAAAAAGTATTTTATACACGCCACCTTGTGTTTCTTATATTCGCAATTATTTACAATTTATTCCCCTTAAACTCGTTGATTTAGTAAGGCAGATTTGCTATAATGCTAAAAGGTGAGAAACGATGAAAAAAATAATAACTTTACTACTTTGCGTAACTATGATATCAGCCTGTTTTTACGGCTGTTCCGGTGGTGATAAATCAGTAGATTTTATCTACCCCTTCAGCGGGAAAATAAACAGTTTTGACCCTCAAGTTGCTTCTACTTCCGACGAGTTTTTGATAGTAGAAAATTGTTATGAAGGACTTGTAAGAGTGCTTGACGACGGCACTGTCCAAAACGGAGTAGCAGAAAACTGGAGCATAAGCGACGACGGCAAAACATATACTTTCAATCTTAAAAAAGGTGTAAAATGGAACGTACAGAGCGACGACCCGGAAAATCTTACAAAAGCGCAAGAGCTTATGGGAGCTGATTTCAATCCCGATGTAACGGCAAACGACTTTGTTTTTGCTCTTCAAAGAGCAGTAAGCAAAGAAACGGAATGTCCTCTCTACTCCTCCGTATCAAACATTGTAAACGCTCCTCAAATTCATTCAGGCAGAATGTCCGCCTCAAAACTGGGAGTAAAAGCAGTTGACGACTATACTCTTGAGATAAGGCTTTCCTCTGCCGACGACGGATTTATGAACACTCTTTCAACAGCGGTAGCAATGCCCTGCAACGAAGAGTATTTTTACGCTACAAAAGGCAGATATGGTTTAGGGCTTGAATACACCATCTTTAACGGTCAGTTTTACGTCAGCAATATCCTTGAGGCGTCATATATTCTCAAAAACAATGACCTTTACACAGGCTCGCACCCCAGCGCTGTAACTGATGTAACTTTAAACATTACCGACAGCACAGAAGATATTGCGAAAAACCTCAAAAGCGGATACTATGACGCTGCTTATATAAGCGGAAAGGAATATGAGGAATTAAACAGCGACGATATTACGGCAACACCTTACGAAAACAAAATGTGGGCGCTGGTTCTCAATAAAAACAAACAGATTTTCAGTAATTCTGACTTGAGAAAAGCTTTATGTTTGAGCATTTCAAGTCCTAATGTTGAGGGTCACTCCTATCTTCAAAGTGCATCCTGCTTTACACCTGCAAGCTGCACAATTACAGGAAAAAGTGCCCCAGAGGTTTTGGGCAAAACAGTAGTGTCACAGGATACTGAAGAGGCAAAAGCCCTTTGGAGAAAGGGACTTGAGGACACGGGGTACACAGTTGCTGACATAACTTTGGTAGTTAATGAAGATATGGAAGATACCGCAAAGGAAATTGTTCAAGGAATACAAAGCGGCATCGGCTCTGTATCAAGCTATGGTGACGGCGAGGCTGTTTCTTTCTCGCTGAAAATCAAGGCTTTAAATCAGGAAGATTACAACACCGCAGTTTCAAACGGCGACTATGATTTGCTGTTATATCAGTTTACTGCAGGCAGTCAAAACTGCATTTCATATTTGCAAAGCATAATTAACAGCAATATTGCAGGTGAGCTTAAAGCCGCCGAAAAAGCGCTTGACAAAGCCCAGAGTTCCAATGCATCTAACCTTGCACAAGCTTGTGCAAATGTTGAAAAAGCTATTATGAAAGACTACTCTATTATGCCTGTAATGTTTGAATCATCTTACTACGCACAGGCAAAGGGAGTCAGCGGCGTTAATTTCCACGCAGGAAGCGGAAGGGTAAGTTTTGTAAATGCAACAAGAGAAAAATAACGCACTTAAAAGAATTCTTTGCTACTTGCCTGCGCTGATTTGTATGGCAGTGATATTTTGGCTTTCTTCCAGAAATGCAGAAGAAAGCGCACAGCAAAGCGGGATTGTTTTAGAATGGCTAATCAGCATTTTCGGTGATAACATTCTAACCGATTTCATTGTCCGAAAACTTGCCCACTGTCTTGAATTTACAGGACTTTGCATACTTTTTAATTTGGGCTTTGTGCTTGACGGAAAAAAGCTAATGATTATTCAGTCAATACTTCTTACATCTGCCTATGCGGCAACAGACGAATTTCATCAGCTTTTTGTCAGCGGAAGATCCTGCGAACTAAAGGACTGGGCAATAGATACCTGCGGTGCTGTTATAGGTTCAATTGTATTTGCTGTTATCTATAAGGCAGTAAAAAGAATTGCTCAAAAGCGCAGTAAAAAAGCAATTCAACATTGACACGGGAAATAATTGGTTTATAATATTATGGTAATATATTTTAGATGGATATAACGGAGGAAATAAAAATGAATGTACTTGTTTACGACAACGACGAGCAAATCGGTATCGCTGCCGGTAACTATATGTGCGGTCAGGTGCTTGCAAAACCGAATTCCGTTTTAGGTCTTGCTACCGGCTCCACCCCTCTTAAACCTTACGGTCATATGATTAAGCTTTTTGAAAACGGTGCGGTAGATTTCAGCAAGGTAACAACATTTAATCTTGACGAGTACTGCAATCTTGATGTAAATGATAAAAACTCATATCACACATTTATGCACGAAAATCTTTTTGACCACATTAACATACCGGAAGAAAACATTAATTTTCTTGACGGAAATGCAGAAGATTTAGAGCAGGAATGCGAAAACTATGAAAAAAAGATTAAGGCTGCCGGCGGAATTGACATTCAGCTTTTGGGCATCGGCTCAAACGGTCACATTGCATTTAACGAACCGTCAGACAGTTTTCAGCGTTGGAGTCACGTTGTTGAGCTTAAAGAAAGCACAATAAAGGATAACAGCCGTTTCTTCAAAACTATTGAAGAAGTACCTACAAGAGCCGTTACAATGGGTATCGGTTCAATTATGCAGGCAAAGCGTATACTTATTATCGCACTGGGCGAAAACAAGGCTGATGCAATCAAGCAGCTTATTGACGGAAACGTTACTCCGCAGTGCCCTGCTTCTGTATTGCAGTTTCACACTGACGTAACCCTTATGATAGACAAGGGCGCTGCTTCAAAAATTAATTGGGGGCTTTAATAAATGGCAGAAAAAGAGAAATTTTATATAACTACACCTATATATTACCCGTCAGGTAATCCTCATATCGGTCACTGCTACACTACTGTCGCCTGCGACTCAATAGCTCGTTACAGAAGAATGCAGGGAAAAGACGTAATCTTCCTTACAGGTACGGACGAGCATGGTCTCAAAATTGAGCAAAAGGCAGAAGAAAAAGGCGTAACTCCAAAAGAATATGTTGATGAAATTGTTGAGATTTTTAAAGACCTGTGGAGTTATATGAACATAAGCTATGACAGATATATCCGAACCACAGACGATTATCACATTGAAACAGTACAAAAGATTTTTAAAACACTTTATGACAAGGGATATATTTACAAAGGCAAGTATATAGGAAAATACTGTACTCCCTGTGAAAGCTTTTGGACAGAAAGTCAGCTTGTAGACGGCAAGTGTCCCGAATGCGGAAGAGAAGTTGTGGAGGCAGAGGAAGAGGCATATTTCTTTAAGCTTTCTCCTTTTGCTGACAGAATTGAAAAACTGCTAATGGAGACAGATTATTTGCAGCCACGTTCAAGAGCCGTAGAACTTGTAAATAACTTTATTAAACCGGGACTTGAGGATCTTTGCGTTTCAAGAACAACTTTTAACTGGGGCGTTCCTGTAACATTTGATGACAAGCACGTGGTTTATGTGTGGGTAGATGCTCTTTCAAACTATATCAGCGCTCTTGGATATGAAAACGGCAAATACAATGATTTTGACAAGTTTTGGCCGGCAGATCTTCATATGGTAGCAAAAGACATTATGCGTTTCCACGCAATTATATGGCCAGCAATTCTTATGGCTTTAGAGCTTCCGCTTCCAAAACATCTTGCTGTTCACGGCTGGATTACCTTTAACGTTCAGAAGATGAGTAAATCCATAGGTAACGTTGTTGACCCTAAAGTTCTTGGCGAAAGATATGGTGCAGACGCAATACGTTACCATATTTTGAGAGAAATGGCTTTAGGTGCTGACAGCTCATTCTCAAACGAGATTATGATAAACAGAATCAATTCTGATTTGGCAAATGATTTAGGAAATCTTGTTTCAAGAACTGTTGCTATGGTTGAAAAATATTTCGGCGGCACACTTCCTGCTGAAAAAGAAGCTGAAGAAATTGATAAAGAGTTAATTGAAATGTCCACCTCATTGAGAGACAAGGTAGACGCTCTTATGGACGAAACTCAGTTAAACAATGCACTTGCTGAAATTTTCAAGGTAATTTCAAGAGCTAACAAATATATTGATGAAACAACTCCTTGGATTTTGGGCAAGGATGAAAGCAAGAAAGCACGTCTTTCTCAAGTTCTTTACAATCTTCTTGAGGCAATACGCATCAGCACTACTCTTCTGTCCTGCTTTATGCCTACAACAATGCCGAAAGTATGGGAGCAAATCGGTGCTACCGAAGATTTAATCACCTATGAAAACGCAGGTAAATTTGATGTTCTTCCTCAAGACGTAACAGTAAAGAAAGGTCCTGCACTTTTCCCAAGAATTGATTTTGACAAAGAAATTGAGGAACTTAATGCATTAATTACAAAACAGGCTGAAGAGGCACAGAAAGCTCAGCAGGGCAAGAAAGAAATTGAAGGACTTGCAGAAATTGCCTTTGATGATTTTGCAAAAGTTGAACTGCGAGTAGCAAAAATTACAGAGTGCGAGCCTATCAAGAAAGCTAAAAAGCTTTTAAAAATAATGGTTGACGACGGCAGCGACAAGCCGAGGCAGATAGTTTCAGGCATTGCACCGTGGTACAAGCCCGAAGATTTAATAGGTAAAAGCGTTATTATTGTTGCAAATCTTAAACCTGCAAAGCTTTGCGGTGAAATCAGCAACGGTATGCTTTTGGCCGGTGATGTCAACGAAGACGACGTTAAAGTTCTTTTTGTTGACGGTATGCCGGCAGGTACAAAAATAAGATAATCGACGAGGGAAATGATAACATGTATCAAAATATCTTTGATACACATTCTCACTACGACGATATGAAATTTAACCCTGACAGAGAAATGGTTTTAGACACACTTCAAAGTCAGGGTGTTTCATTAGTTGTAAGCTGCGGATGTGATATTGACACGACTCAATTTAATTTTGACCTTTCACAAAAATATGACTACGTTTATTTTGCGGCAGGATTTCATCCTGAAAATTTAGATTGCGCAAATCTTGACGATTTAAAAATTATTGAAAAGTTTGCAAAAAACAGCAAGTGTGTGGCAATCGGTGAAATCGGTCTTGACTACCACTGGATGAATTCCTCAAAACAGGAGCAAAAGGACTTTTTTGAGGCTCAGCTTGAGCTTGCAAACAAACTTGATATGCCTGTAATCGTTCACGACAGAGAAGCTCACGGCGATACACTCGATATACTGAAACAGTACAAGCCCAAGGGTGTTTTGCACTGTTTTTCAGGTTCAAAGGAAATGGCAAAAGAAATAATAAAGCTGGGAATGTATATAGGATTAAACGGTGTTGTTACGTTTTCAAATGCGAGAAAAAGTCTCGAGGTAGTGAAGGAAATCCCACTTGAACGTCTTGTGCTTGAAACGGACTGCCCTTACCTTGCACCTGTTCCAATGAGAGGAAAAAGAAACGACTCATCTTATATTCCCTACACTGCTGAAAAAATTGCACAGGTTCTTAATATTGACACTCAAGAGTTAATAAATATTACTAATACAAACGGAAAAAGGCTGTTTGCACTGTAATTTTTTATTGATTATAAGCAATGAATATGATAACATAGACGTTGACTTTTGATAAAAATACATTAAGGAGTGAAACTATGGAAAAAATACAGGAAGTCGTATCTGCAATAAGCGACTTCGTCTGGGGTCCTGTGATGCTTGTTTTTTTAGTAGGAACAGGTATATTCCTAACCATAAAATTAAACTTTCTTCCGTGGAGGAATTTGGGTTCTTCACTAAAAACTCTTTTCAGCAAAGAATCACGAAGAACTGACAACGGCGACGGCGATATTTCACCGTTTTCCGCACTTATGACTGCTCTTGCGGCAACAGTCGGTACAGGAAACATTGTAGGCGTTGCAACAGCAATGGTATTAGGCGGTCCCGGCGCTCTTGTATGGATGTGGATTTCTGCGGCATTCGGTATATCAACAAAATATGCAGAGTGTGCCCTTGCCCTCAAGTACAGAACCGTAAACGAAAAAGGTGAAATGTGCGGCGGTCCTATGTATACGCTGAAAAACGGTTTTAAACACAAAATATTCGGCAGTATACTTGCCGTTATGTTTGCCGTATTCACTGTGCTTGCTTCATTCGGTATAGGAAACGCAACTCAAGCTAATTCAATTTCCAGTGCGGTTTACTCTACTTTTTCCATTCCTCAGTGGGTTGTTGGACTGATTCTTGCTGTACTCGTTGCTCTTATTATCATAGGCGGTATTCAGACTATTTCCAAAGTATCAACATTTCTTGTTCCGGCTATGGCTGCGTTTTACATTATTGCGGGACTTCTTGTTGTAATTATTAATTACAAAAATCTGCCGTCAGGAATAGCAAGTATCGTTTCTATGGCTTTCGGTGGAAAAGCAGTTGCCGGCGGAGTGGCAGGCACTATAACCGCTTCCGTAATGACTTCTATGAGATACGGTATTGCAAGAGGTGTATTTTCCAACGAAGCTGGTTTAGGCAGCGCAGCTATCACGGCAGCATCTGCAACATCTGATCACCACGTTAAACAGGGCTACATTAATATGTGCGGTACTTTTATTGATACAATCGTTGTATGTTCAGTAACAGGTCTTGCTATTGCGTCAAGCGGTATGCTTGGTGCAACAAATCCGGCAACAGGCAAAATGTACGAGGGAGCAGAGCTGACAATAATTGCATTTGAATCAGCTTTAGGTAAGGCAGGCGGAGTGCTTGTAACTATCGGTATTATTTTATTTGCATTCTCCACAATTTTAGGCTGGGAATACAACGGCGAAAAAGCTCTTGAATTTTTGCTTAAAAAGCCTGTTTTCTGTTATATTTACAGAGTGGTATTTTCTGTTCTCACCTTTGTCGGAGCAACCACAACCCTTGAAATTGTATGGAGTTTTTCAGACATTGCAAACGGACTTATGTCTGTACCAAATCTAATATGTTTAATTGTTTTGTCAGGAGTTTTGGCAAAAGATACGAAAGAATTTCAAAAAACGTATAAAGAGGAATTAAAAGCAAAAAAGCTTGCTAAAAAAGAGAAAAACACAAGCAGGTAATAAATAAAAAAGGATTAAGCGGTGCTTAATCCTTTTTTGCTATTTTAATTTTTTGTCAATATACTCAATAACTTTCTTTTTATCTTCACCTGAAAGCAATCTCAATCTTATCAATACAGACTGCTCATAATCAGACAGTTCGTTAAACTTATCACTTGACGTCCAGTTATCAACAACGGGATTGTTAGACTTAACTCTCATAATCTCACCTTGTTCAATATCAAGTTCCAAAAGTTCATCAACCGATATATTATACATACGTGCCAGTAAGCTTAAGGTCTTAATCTTCGGTTTAGTAGTTCCCTTTTCATAATAGGTATACGCACTTCTTTCAATTCCAAGAGCATCAGCAACTTGTTTTTGAGTTAAGTTAAGACTATTGCGAAGGAATTTCAGCTTTTCACCGAGTTCCAACAAACACACCCCCCTTGCACACTGACAAGTATAAACAATTTATCACAATATGTCAATATATGTCAAACTAAACAGTAGCAATTTATTACAATTTGTAATATCAAATTGACAAAACTGTTACAGCGTGTTAGTATAAATCTATATAATAAGGAGGTACAAAAATGAAAAAAATCATATCTGCACTTTTATGTGCAGTTCTTACGATTAATATAATCATTATTTCGCCGTTTACAGCGGTTGAAGCTGAAGCGGCTACCAATTCGTATGCTCAGAAATTAAGAGACTTAGGATTTCCTGAAAGCTACATTGACGATTTGGTTGATCTTCACGAAAAATATCCTAACTGGATATTCAAACCTTTCAATACAGGACTTACTTGGAGCAATGCCGTAAGTGAGGAACGCACTCCCCACAAACAGCAGCTCATAGAAAAATGGTCAGGTAATGCTACAAGTATGTACTGCAAATGCTCAACCTGTTATAAAAACGGAAACTATGTAATTTTTGAACCGTCTAACTGGGTTGCAGCGTCTAAAAGTGCTGTTGAATACTATATGGACCCGAGAAATTTCTTAAATGAGTCTGAAATATTCCAGTTTGAATCCGTAAGATACAACGGAACTCAATCGCAGTCAGGTGTTGAAACCATACTGAAAGGCACTTGGATGTATGATTCAAACATTACATACCTGGATGCTAACGGAAAGAAAAAGTCAATCAACAAAAAGTATTCAGAAGCAATTATGGAAGCTTCTGATAAAAGCGGATTAAGCGCATACTACCTTGCCTCAAAAATCAGACAGGAGGTTGGCGGAGCTACTGCAAGCGCAGGCGGTGCCAGCGGTACTGTAAACGGCTACAAGGGTATTTACAACTACTACAATATCAACGCAAACACAGGCGCAGTAGACGGACTTGCCTGGGCGTCTGTAAAATCAACAGGCGGCGGTTACTATACTAACTGCGTTTGCAAAATCAGAAGCACTCCTTCTACCGCAACAAACGATAACATTCTTTACTCAAGCGTACCGGAAGGAACAAAGGTAACAATTCTTGAGACCACGTCAAAGCAAAGCGACGGATACAAATGGTACAAGGTAAGCCTTACAGCAAACGGCAAAAAATATACCGGATATATCCGTTCTGATTTAATCGACAATGTATCCGAATCAAAACCAAGCTACAACAGACCTTGGACCAGTCCGTATATTTCAATTATTAACGGAGCACAGTGGATAGCAAACAACTACGGCGACCAGTTTACAGGATATTTGCAGAAATTCAACGTAAATCCTGATTCAGGACAGCTTCACAGTCACGAGTATATGGCAAACGTACAGGCTGCGGCTGCAGAAGCAAAATCCACCTACAGCGCATATAAAAATGCAGGTATTTTAGCCAACACTAAAACATTTGAAATTCCTGTTTTTAATGCAATGCCTAACGAAAGTTCAAACCCTGTTTCAGTGGCAAAAGTAACTAACTTAAAAATAAGAGGCTATACTGCCAATTCGGTATCCCTTAGCTGGAACAAAGTAAGCGGCGCAGACGGTTATCAAGTTCAGGTATACCGCAGCGGTGCTTGGACTACTTACGACACCACAACAAGCACATCAATTAAAGTAAGCGGTCTTATCTCTTGCGGAGCTTATCTGTTCAGAGTAAGAGCATATGAAAAATACGCTTCAAAAAATTATTACGGCAGTTATTCAGACGAAGTGTATCAAGTAACAAGAGCAAATGCAATTTCCGGATTTAAAGTTGACAGCGCAACCAATTCAACTATAACTCTTTCGTGGAACGAAGAGCCGAGAGTAACAGGATATAGAATTTACAAATACAGCAACTCTACAAAAGATTTTGAATACTATGCAACAGTAAAAGCAGGTACTACCAAATTTACTGATACAGGATTAAGCAAAGGATCTACCTATAAATACGAAATAATCGGTTACAGGGATTACCGTGACAAAATGTATTTCGGTTACAGCACTGACGGAGTTACTGCAAAAACTACGGGACTTGACGCCCCGACTGTTAAAATTACGGGATACACAAACACAACCGTATCACTGAGCTGGAACGCTGTTTCAAATGCAAGCAGTTATAACGTAATGGTATACCGCAGCGGCGGATGGACGACGTATGCAAATACAAAAAGCACCTCAATAAAAGTAAGCGGTCTTATTACCTGCGGGGCATATCTGTTTAAGGTTCAGCCAAAATCATCTTCCGGCGAAATCGGACCTTATTCAAACGAGGTTTATCAGGTAACAAGAGCAAACGCAATCTCTAACTTTAAGGTTGCCTACTCTACTGACAATGCAATCACTCTTTCGTGGAGCGCAGAGCCGAGAGTAACGGGATACAGAATTTACAAGTACGACAATTCTACAAAGGATTTTGAATACTATGCAACAGTAAACGCAGGTACTACTACATTTACTGATTTACACCTTGAAAACGGCACAACTCATAAGTATGAGATACTCGGTTACAGGGATTACCGTGATCAAATGTACTTTGGTTACAGCAACGACAGTATAACAGGTCAAACAAGCGGATTTACTGCTCCCGATTTAAAGATTTCAAGCTATACAAACAACTCCGTAACATTAAGCTGGAGTAAGGTAAGCGGCGCTAAAAATTACAGCGTACAGGTTTACCGCAGCGGCGCTTGGACAGTTTACGGTTCTACCACAGGTACTTCAATGAAAGTAAGCGGTCTTATTACCTGCGGAGCTTACCTGTTCAGAGTACAGGTTAAGGAAACAGGCGGAGCTTATCAGATGACGGGACCTTATTCAAACGAGGTTTACCAGGTAACAAGAGCAAACGCTATTGATAATTTCAAGGTCGACAGCACAACAAGCAATTCTGTTACTCTCAGCTGGGACAGCGAGGACAGAGTAACGGGATACAGAATTTACAAGTATAACGACTCCACAAAGGATTTTGAATACTACGCAACAGTAAACGCAGGTACTACTACATTTACCGATACAGGTTTAAATAAATCAACAACGTACAAATATGAAATACTCGGTTACAGGGATTACCGTGACCAAATGTACTTCGGTTACAGTACTGACGGCGTATCTGCAACGACAACTGCATAAAACAATAAAAGGTGTATATCCATTGGATATACACCTTTTATTAGTTTACTTTTAACTATCTTCTTGCAGGAGGAGGAAGAAAATCATCAGGGTTATTATCCTGCTCCTCTCTCTGCATAGCACGCTCGATTTTCTTTTGACGGCGCCTTTTCTTCTTTTTCTGATTATTAATGAAAAGGAACACATAAATAATCACAAGCAAAAATGCCACTACAAGAACAATCTTGACAAATGTTGAACCTAAAAAGCTCTTAACAGCATTTATCACTTTTAAAAAAGTGGAAAGCTCAACGTCGTTTGCCGTAACAAGAGTAACGGTAGCCACCACCATATCGCCGTATATTACGTTAGCCTTACATACTTCCTGTCCTTTACTTACTGGAGCGCTTAATGTTTCGGGCTTTTCAACAATGTCGTAGATAACTGCCGATTTATCAAGCCCTGCGGGAACAATAACATTAACATCCTCTTTTGCTACAAGCTGAACTGTATCGGCGTCCTTGCCGTCCTCAACAGGTATTTCGCTTATAACTTCTCCCTGACTGATAAGAGTAGTATATTTAAGCCCGTTAAACGCCCATTCAAAAAGAGACTTAGCATCAACAAAAGAGCATTTTGTTTCGTATGATTCGCCGTTTATTCTCTGCCTTGGGGATTTCATAACTACTGCAAGATAATTATATCCGTCTTTTGAGGCTTTTGTAATTACGCAGTAGTCAGCCTCTTCGGTAGAGCCCGTCTTTATTCCCTGTGCGTATTCATAATAATACGTAGTATATCCAGGTGAAAGCATAAGGTTTGTATGAGAAAGAGTCATACCGTGAAATTCAACCGATGTGGTTGTTGAATATTTTACAAAGTTACTGTTTTTAAGAGCTGCAAGAGTTATTTTTGCCATATCTGACGCTGTTGAATAATGGTTATCGTCGTGAAGCCCGTCGGGATTTACAAAATTTGTATCATTGCAGCCAAGGCTTTTTACCCACGTATTCATTTCATTAACGAATGTCTTTACATCTCCGCTGACGTACTCCGCCAAAACCTGACTGGCATCGCAGGCTGAATACACAAGGGTTAGTTTTAAAAGCATATCAATAGTAAGTTTTTCCCCTACCTCAATGCCTGCCACTTGGGCACCTGTACCCAAAGTTGCGTCAAATGCAGACTGGCTCATAGTTGTAGTTGCGTTTAAATCTTTTACCTTATTGAGTACCACCATTGCCGTAACAATCTTTGTAAGGGACGCAGGATAAAGCCTTTCGTCAGGATTTTTTTCGGCAACAACGGGATAACTGTCGTCATCAAGATTAATCAGCATATACGCCTCGGCATATATCTTGGTATCAGGCTCATAAACCGCAGCCTGTGTGTTCAGCGCTGGAAAACTGAAAAGTGTGCTCACCGCAATAACAAGAGATAAAATATATGAAAGTGTTTTTTTCATAGACTTGACACCTTTTGATTAAAAATATATTATATTAATATATTATCATCTTTCTTTAACTA
Organism: uncultured Eubacterium sp.; assembly: GCA_944385025.1. GTDB lineage: Bacteria > Bacillota > Clostridia > Oscillospirales > Acutalibacteraceae > Eubacterium_R. The sequence goes on along the minus strand of CALWVQ010000054.1, from coordinate 18,623 downwards.
TTTAAAGAGATATATTTATTTTTTTGGAGATTTTTATGATTTATTTAACAGGCGACACACACGGCGACCTTAACTGCTTTAAAAATCCCAAGCTTTCAAAGCTTGGCGAAAAAGATATACTTATTGTTTGCGGCGATTTCGGATTTATTTGGAACCCCGACGACGAAAACGAAAAGAAAAAAATGGAATGGCTGAAAAAAAGAAAGTACACCATTTGTTTTATTGACGGCGCTCACGAGAATTTTGACGTTCTCAACTCTTATCAGCCGTACAGATGGAAAGGCGGAAACACTCATAAGATAGCTGACAACATATACCACCTTATGAGAGGCGAAGTATTTTCATTTGAAGGCAAAACGTTTTTTGCAATGGGCGGCGGCGAAAGTGAGGACGCCTTTATGAGAACCCAAGGAGAAAGCTGGTGGGAGGAAGAGCTTCCAAGTGCAGAAGAGCTTAAAAACGGTGTTGACAACCTAAATGACACTGAAAGAAACATTAACTATATTCTGACTTACGAAGCGCCCACTATTGCAAAAGAAATACTTAAGCAGAGAACTAACAGAAACATTCTTATAACTCCTTTAAACACTTATTTACAGGAGATTATGCATAATGTTGACTACTACCACTGGTATTTCGGTTCCCTTCACATCGACCTAAATATCAGCAAAAAAATGACGGCGGTATTTAACGAGATAATACAGGTATCATAATCATAATAAGAAAGCCACACCTTTCGGTGTGGCTTCTTCTTTTACAGATTACTTATTAAGCACATTTGAGGTTATGAAATTATCAATATATTCATACACCTCTTCTTTATTAAGCTCGTTTAATATTTCGTGGCGGGCATTGGGGTAAAGCTTGATATCCACACAGGTATGACCTGTTTTAATAAGTTTATCATAAACCTCTTTAACACCCTTTTCGTAATTACCAACAGGGTCCATAGAACCGCTGATAAGAAGAACGGGAGTATCTTTTTTTACATTCTGATACCATTTATCGTTGTTGCACTCAATAACCATTTTGCCCAAATCCTGATATCCTGAAGCGGTAAACAGGAAACCACAGTATTCATCAGCCATATAATCGTCCACAGACGCCTTATCCCTTGTTCCCCAGTCGTAAGTAGTCCTGTGTTCAAAAGGCTTATCATAAGGCTTGAAAGCTATATTATAAAGCCATTGAGACTTATATTTATCCCCTTTAACAGCACTTACCGCTCCTGTAAGTACAAGGCTTATTTGCGCAAGAGGGTTTGTACCCGATGTACCGATAAACACTGCGCCGTCAAAACAGTCGTTATAATCGTTTATGAAACAGCGCATTGCAAGGCTTCCCATTGAATGACCGCTTATTATATACGGCTTATCGGGATACTCTTTTTTTGCTATATCCATTAGAGTTTTGGCGTCTTTTATAATGCTCTTATAGCCGTCCTTTTTGCCGAAATAACCTAAATCTTTTTTATCTTTGTTAGACTTGCCGTGATTTATCATATCGTTCATAAATACGGCGTAACCCATATCGGTAAAGGCTTTAATTGCGTTTTTATACCTGCCCGAATGCTCCGCCATACCGTGATGAATTTGCAAAACGGCTTTTACCTTGTCGTCGTCAGGCGACCACTGCCAAGCCTTGATTTCACAAAGACCTGATGCGCTGGGATAAGAATACTCCTTTACTTTCACAATAATACCCCTTTCAAATTATTCTTCAGGCAAATCAGACGTGCAGTGACAGCATTTCACCGCGTCAATAGGAATTTCGCTTTTGCAGTAAGGACAAATCTTCGTGGTAGGAGGTTTCTCCTCTTCCTCTGCCTGTAAATTCTTTATTTCCTGAACTATTGATATTGACATTAATTTATTTACAGCCTTTATTATACAGAAAATTATAAGTGCCATAATCAAAAAATTAATTACTGCAGATATAAATGCGCCGTAATCAATATAACTTTCCTCGGTAAGATATAGTTTACCTTGGATATTGGCACCGCCGAAGCAGTCAATTATGGGTTTTATAATGTTATCGGTAAGTGATTTAACAATGTTTGAAAAAGCGCTGCCGATGATAACGCCTACGGCAAGGTCCATTACATTTCCTTTAGATATAAACTCTTTAAATTCCTTTAAAAACTTACGCATAAAACTTCCTCTTTATCTAAATTACACCTTGAAAATCAAAGGGCGGAATAAATTTTTCATCAGCTGACGTTAAATCCTGAATAAATATTTTATCAAGATTTAAACTTAACGCATAGTCAACCACCTTGTCATATTCCCTCTTTGTAATTCTCCTATCAAGTTCCTTGCAGTCTGACAAGTCACCGCAGGGCACATACTGCGCCATTAACGAAAGATAGGTATCAGGCAGATTTTCCTTTACCCAGTCAATTATCTCAAGAGAAGAATTTGTATTTTGAGGTAAAATCAAATGTCTGACTATTAAGCCGCTTTTCATCATACCGTCTTGAAAAGTATCTTTTACCTGTCCTCGCATTTCAAGAACTGCAAGACTTGCCTTATCAAAATAGTCAGAGGCAAAAGAATATTTCTGTGCCTTGTCCGGTCGTATGTATTTTAAATCCGGCAGGTAAATATCCACCAAACCTTTAAGATTTTTAAGCGCCTCCGTCTCCTCATATCCGCTTGAATTATACACAACAGGCACGGGAGATTTCCATTTACTCAAAACCTCAGCAAGCTGATTTGCATAATGGGCGGGATTGACAAGATTGATATTTTCAGCCCCCTGCTCCACAAGACTTTCAAAAATTTCAATAAGACGGTTTTGACTGACGTCAACGCCTTTGTTTTTATGACTGATTTCATAATTTTGACAATAAACGCATCTCAAATTGCACCCGCTGAAAAACACAGTACCGCTGCCGTTTTTGCCGCTGATACAAGGTTCCTCCCAAAAGTGAAGCGCCGCCCTTGCAAGTCTGAACTGATTTGAACAGCCGCAAAAGCCAAAATTCATATCTCTGTCAACATTGCAGTGTCTGGGACAAATTGAACAAATCATATAAGCTGTTTATAAATATCTCCTTTTTTAAACGGTGTTTGAGCCGCAATTTCTTTTGCCGCATTGTTTACCGACATACCTTTGTCAACAAGCTCCTTTGCTTTTTCCACAGCCTGCTCCAAGGTGATTTCAGCTTGAGTTTCAGGCTTTTTGCCCTCTACCACCAATACTATTTCACCCTTAAGCTTATTTTCGCCGTAAAGCTCACAGGCGGCTTTCAAAGAGGTTTTTATAACCTCTTCGTGAATTTTAGTTATTTCACGGACAATGGCAAGTTCCCTGTCCCCCAAAGCGTTATAAAGGTCAGTCAAAGTATTTGAGAGTTTATGAGGAGCCTCGTAAAAAATCATCGTCCTTTTTTCGTCCTTGATTTCATCAAGATGCTCGCGGCGTGACTTTTTATTTACCGACAAAAAGCCTTCAAAGGTAAAACGTCCGCTGTTCATTCCAGAAAGCGCCATTGCCGTTGCAAAAGCCGTAGGTCCCGGAACAGATTCAACCTTTATCCCCATTTCGTGACAAAGCTTTACCAAATCTTCTCCGGGATCTGAAATACAAGGCATTCCTGCATCGGTAACAATAACACAGTTCTCACCCTGTATAATACGGGAGCAGATTATTTCTCCTCGTTCTCTTTTATTATGTTCAAAATAGGATACCATTTCTTTTTTTATACCGAAATGGTTAAGAAGCTTCATTGTAACTCTTGTATCCTCTGCGGCAATGAAATCCGCATTTTCCAGCGCCTCAACGGCTCTTGGTGACAAATCGCCCAAATTGCCGATTGGCGTTCCTACTATAAATAATTTACCGCTCATTTATCGTACCCGTCGGCATAAGAGCCGTATATATCCAGCATTTCTTTAGTAAACTTGCCGTTTTCATTTTTAATAATAAGCTGGGGTTCAACACGCAAAAACGGCTTTGCCCCTTTCTGTCCTTGGATTAAAAACAAAAACGGCTGTTCGTTATTTTTATCCTGAACAAACCTCAGCCTTTTAGGCTCAAGTCTATACTTTCTCATAATTTCAATAGTGTCAACAAGACGTTCGGGACGGTGGCACATGCAAAATCTGCCGCCGTATTTAAGCAAATACGAAGCCGCTTTTACCGCATCCTCAATATTACAGCAAACCTCGTGGCGTGCAATTCTTGCGCTCTCGCCCAAAGACTCAATCCCTGTGCCCACAGGCTTATAGGGAGGATTCATTGTGACAACGGAAAAACTTTCACAGGGAAAATGTTTTTCAATCTCCCTTAAATCACAAAGGTAAGGAGTCAATCTATCCTCAATGCCGTTTTCTTTTATAGTACAGCAAAGCTGTTCATAGGCATTTTCCTGAATATCAAGGCAGGAAACATTATTGATTTTTTCATTTCTGAGCCACAGTAAAGGTATGATACCGCATCCAGTACCCATATCAAGAGCTTTATCCCTTGGCTTTACATTTGCAAAATAAGATAAAATTACTGCGTCGGTACCAAATGTATGGTCACTGCTTACTGCAACTTTTATATCACCCGATAATCTTTCAAACTTATACATAAGTTAATTATAACAAGATAAATAAGATATTTCAACAAAAAGAAAAGCAATGGCAGCAAAATGCCATTGCTTTTAAAAAACGTAAATTATTGTTTTGCACCGTTATCAAACATTTCAAGAGCCTTTACAGAAATAGCAAAGCAGTCTGCAAGTCCCTGAAGGTTCATATTGTCATAAGTATCACGGCGGGTATGGTAGTAATCTTCAAGCTTATGATTAAGACCTGTAACGCCTGTTGCTCTGAAGCCTGCCTGTGCAAATGCTGCTGAATCAGTAGCGCCGCCGAGAGGAGGAACCCAACCTTTTTTACAAGGAATATTAAGTTCTTTTGCAGCCTCCATAAACAAATCGGAAACGTCTTTATCGGCTTTTACAGTACCGTTAAGGTCACGATAATTTGTCATAAGGAATTTCGGGTCGTGGATTGTGTCATAAGAGAAAATAAATGTAGGAACGTCGTCAAACTCACCCTTGTGTGCTTCACACCAAGCCTTTGAGCCACGAAGACCTGCCTCTTCAGAGCCTGTGAGAACAACGCCCACCTCTGTGTTTTCAAGAGTAACGCCTTGATCCTGAAGAGCCTTCATAACTGCAATACCCATATAACATCCAGAAAGGTTATCGTTAGCACCGTCAACAACTCTGTTTTCATTCCACATCCAGTAAAGACCGATAAGGAAAGGAACAAACACAAGACCGCCGAGGGCGAATTTAAAGAGCACTGATGTTGTATCAATAGGAGTAAAAGCGATGCCGTACTGACTCATATATACTATTGAAAGAACAAGGTAATATACTGCGCCAACGCCGCAGATAACTGCGTGTCCTTCAAATCCCACACCGCCCAAAGCATAGTTTACAGGCCATTCCCAAGCGGCGTCAGGGTGACCGTTGAAAATTATGCGGCGTTTAACTTCGCCTGTGCATTTTTTAATTGCTGTTACGTTGTGACCTGTTTTTTCAGGGAAAAATCTGTCAACGAATTTTTTGTAAAGACCAAACTGCAAAAATGCAATTACAAGACCTGCGACAATAAGAATCGCAGACGCAAGAGGGAAAACGAAAAGAAGTGCAATAGCTGCAAGTACAAATGTAATTGTAAAATAGATCCAGCCGAAGAATGAGCCGGGATTTTCCTTAAACGACTCAACGTCTGCCCTTTCGCAACCGCAGTCCTTTTTAAGAACGTCAGCCATATATTCACAGGACTGAAGCTCACCCTTTGAACCGGGGTCTCTTTTTTCCATATTTTTACAGATATGAGTAATTTCATCAATCATATACTGTGCGTATTCATTCTTTTTGTCGATGATACTTTTAGTATCTAACTTACTTTTTAATTCCATTTCTATCTCTCCTGTCAAATATCCAAGGCTTTATTTAAAAACGCCTTTAGTTTATCGCTCTTGGGATTATTAAAAATTTCATCAGGTGTTCCGTATTCTTCGATAACGCCGTCCGCCATAAATATTACTTTATCAGCTACATTTCTTGCAAACTCCATTTCGTGAGTTACTACAATCATTGTACTGTTGCCTGTCTTAAGAGAGCGAATTACGTTAAGCACCTCGCCTGTAAGTTCAGGGTCAAGAGCTGACGTAGGCTCATCAAAGCAGAGAATATCCGGCTGCATTGCCAACGCTCTTGCAATGGCAACTCTCTGTTGCTGACCGCCTGAAAGCTCACAGGGATAAGCGTTTGCCTTTTCTGTAAGTCCCACTCTTTCAAGGAGGTTTTTAGCATTTTGCTCAATCTCAGCCGTCTTTTGTTCCTTATAATTTTTAGGAATATCCTGCCCTGTTTTTTTCTTTTCTTTAAGTTCAACCTTTAATGAAAGTTTAGGGGCAAGGGTTAAATTGTCCATCACCGTATATTGCGGAAACAAATTAAACTGCTGAAATACAAGACCAAAATGTAATCTGTTTTTTCTTATTCCTTTTTCATTAAGCGTGCTTTTGTCGTCGGAGTCAATAAGGACCTTGCCGTTTACTGAAATTTTTCCTTTGTCGGCAATTTCGAGAAAATTAAGACATCTTAAAAGAGTTGTCTTACCGCTTCCCGACGAGCCTATTATAACAAGCACGTCGCCTTTTTCCAGGGAAAAATCAATGCCCTTGAGAACTTTATTTTCCCCAAAGCTTTTATGTATATTGCTAACTTCAAGTATACTCATAGCCTTAACCTCTGTAATAATCAAGCTTCTTTTCAATCTTGCCGAAAAGAACAGTCAATATTCCGTTAAACAGCAGGAAGAATGCTCCTGTATAGAACAAAGGCCAAATCACTCCCTTTGCCGAAAATCTGTCGGCTGCCATTATGATTTCAGCTACCGCAATTACTCTTGCCAAAGACGTGTCTTTAACAAGGGTTATTATTTCATTGCTCATAGGCGGTATTATTCGCTTTACCACCTGCATTAACACTACTTTAAAGAATATCTGGGATTTGGTCATACCAAGCACCTGACCCGCCTCGTACTGACCTACCGGTATTCCCTCTATTCCGCCCCTGTAAATCTCGGAAAAATAACAGGAATAGTTAATCACAAAGGCAATCAAAGCGGCGGTAAATCTTACCTTAATGGGAAAATTAAACACAAGCCCCGGCACATACAATACCACAAAAAGCTGAAGCATAAGCGGTGTGCCCCTGATAATCCACACAAAAGTTTTTGCCAGCCACTTAAGCGGCTTAAACTTCGAGGTAGTGCAAAAGGTAACTACAAGCCCCAAAGGTATTGAAAACAAAAGGGTGAGTCCAAAAAGCTTGAGATTTTCCCAAAAGCCCTCTAACAACTCTAAAGATACTGATAAAAAATCGTTCATACTGTTCCTCTAAACTCATAAACGGAGGCATAGTTTTACACCTCCGTCTTGATTAATTGAGCAATAATTACTCTGTAATAAGCTGTTCGCTGAGCTTATATTTTTCTGCAATTTTCTGCAGTGTACCATCTGCAATAAGCTCGTCGATTGCCTTATTTACTTCTGCAGTAATATCGCTTCCCTTTCTGAAAGCAATACCGTACTGCTCATCTGCAAAGCTTGCTGATTCTACCATAACAATGTCGCTGTAATCAGTACCCTCGCCGATTGAGCCGATACCTGTTACATAGTCTATAACGGCAGCATCTGCAGTGCCTGACTTAACTTCCATAATTGCTTTAGCCATTGAATCAACGGCGGTATAATTTGCACCCTCGAAGAAAGCATCTGTCGTTGCAACATCCTCGCCTGCTGATTCTTTTTCAGCAACTAAAGTCTTGCCTGCAAGGGAGCCTGCAGTCGCATACTTATCTGCATTTTCCTCTTTTGTTATAAGAACCTGCTTATTAGCCATATAAGGATCGGAAATTGACATTGTTGCAAGTCTTTCGTCGTTAATAGTAAAGCCGTTCCAGATACAGTCAATATTCTTTGCGTTAAGCTCGCTTTCTTTAGCCTCCCAGTTGATTTCCTGGAAAACAGGCTCTACGCCCAGCTTTTCGCAAACTGCTTTGCCGAATTCAACCTCAAAGCCTGTAAGCTCGTTATTTTCGTCATAATAATCCATAGGCGCAAATAATGTAATACCTATTACAAGATTGCCCTTATCCTGCACATATGCAAGGTCGGAGTCAGTTGAAGCGTCCTTTGAGCAGGCTGCAAACAAACCTACTACTGAAAAAGCCATAATTACTGCAAGGACTGCTGACAATACTTTTTTCATAGTTTTTATTCCTTTCAATTATGTATTCTGTGTGATAACGCATTAGCACTCTGCTATATTAAATCACCGTGTTGTCATTATAACAAACTAAATAAAAAAAAGCAAGGACTAAATGCCCTTGCTTTTGTAAAAGCTGTATAAAATGAAAAAAACCCACATCAAGCAGAAGAAACGGTAAACATAAAGCGCATTACCGAGACACTGCCGTCAGCAAGTTAATTCCATAAGATGTTAACATAATGATTTTAATGTCTGCATAACACCGACACCTATATACTACAACAACTTTCAAAAAAAATCAAGTATTTTTTTGAAAAAATTTCTTAGTTTTTTATTCTTCGCCGTTCCAGCAATAAGTGCAAAGCTTGTCTGTACCTATGCCCACAGACTCTATCATATCGTCAAGACGATGATAACGAAGAGATGTGAAATGAAGTCTTTCACAAATCTCATCCACCATTTTTTTATACTTTTCACTGTCAGGGTTTGTATACTCTTTCAGTGTTGCATCATCAGGAGCACCGCCCTCCAAGTCGTTAATTACACGTCTTGTAATAAGCTCCATTTCAGAAGTTGAACGAGAGAAATTAAGATATTTGCATCCGTACATAATAGGAGGACAAGCCGGACGGATATGAACTTCTTTTGCTCCGCTGGCATAAAGGAAATCGGCAGCCTCTCTAAGCTGTGTGCCTCTTACAATACTGTCGTCAATAAGCAAAAGGCTCTTGCCCTCTATCAAGTCGTGGATAGGAATTAATTTCATCTTTGCGATAAGATTTCGCTTACTTTGATGAGTAGGCATAAAAGAACGAGGCCAAGTAGGAGTATACTTTACAAAAGGTCTTGAATAAGGAATACCCGACTCATTTGAATATCCTATTGCGTGAGCAACGCCTGAATCGGGAACACCTGCAACAATATCAGGCTTTACATTGTCCCTTTTTGCGAGGGCTTTACCGCAGTTATATCTCATTTTTTCAACGCTTATGCCCTCATAGGAAGATGACGGATAACCGTAGTATATCCATAAAAATGTGCAGATTTTCATTTTATCTCCCGCAGGGATAAGAGTTTTAATACCGTCGGCAGTCATTACCGCCACTTCGCCGGGACCGAGTTCTTTTACGTCAGTATATCCCAGATTAAGATAAGCAAAACTTTCAAAGCTGGCGCAATAGCCGTTATCCTTTTTGCCGATAACCACAGGAGTTCTGCCCATTTTATCCCTTGCGCAGTATATTCCTTTTGGTGTTAAAATCAGCATACTCAGCGACCCGTCAACAATGTCCTGTGCATAGCGAATACCGTCAATAAAATTATCTTTTTGATTAATAATCGCCGCCACAAGTTCAGTAGGATTAATATCGCCGTTTTGCATTTCAAAAAAATGTGTATTTTTCTTTACTATTTCGTCAACAATTTCGTCGGCGTTATTGATTTTGCCCACGGTAGTGATAGCAAAAGTGCCGTGATGTGAACGAACAAGTATGGGCTGTGCCTCAAAATCGGATATACAGCCGATACCCATAGTGCCGTGCATATCATTTGATTCTTTAGTAAATTTTGTTCTGAAAGGTGCGTTTTCAATGTTATGTATAGCTTTGTCAAAGCCGTTTTCGGCACTGTACACAGCCATTCCCGCACGGCGTGTACCTAAATGTGAATGATAATCCACACCGAAAAACAAATCAAAAACGCAATCTTCTTTAGATGCTACTGCAAAAAAACCTCCCATAACCAATCCTCCATTTTTTTAGTCCAAAAGTATTATAACAGAACAGAGCGAAAAGGCAATAGATTTTTCGCTCTGTTTATGCTTTGTTAATCCTTTGATTTGTAATAGAGCCTGCAATGGCAGTAACCCTCAAAATTTTCGTCGGCAATCTGTTCTCTGAATTCCTTGCACATACACATATTATCCTCTGTCTCTTCAACACGGCATGGACAATATCCGCCTTTTTTCTTCAGTCCTTCTCGGATTGCCTCAACAACCTTTTTGTTTTCGTTAAAAGTTATTTTCAATTTAAACACCCCTTACTTATTTTACTGCACTTGCGCCGTTTTATTTTCTTCAATTACATTTCTGTAAAATTCCACAGCATCGTCAATAGTGCTTGTGCCTATCTCGTCAAAAGGCTCAAGAATACTGAAAACGTGGGGAAGGCTCTTGCCCTCAAATTTATCATAATCCCTAAGCACTGTTTCAACACCCTTGCTTTGCAAAAGCTCATTAGCTTTTAGCGTTTGGTCGTGAGCAATAGAGTCACCACTGCTGGTAATAAGGTATGTAGGCGGAAGCTGTGCATAATCTATAATCTCGTCAAGGTTCATATAGTTATATGTTTTTCTGTCTTTATAATCAGTTCCCCACAAAAGCTTTGTGTAAACGCTTATTGCCCCGTCTTTCATATATGCAACGGGAGAAGTAAGCACAAGAGCGTCAATATCAATTCCTGCGTCAACTACACCAAACACCTCACGCAGTTCGGGGCTCTGAAGAAGAACCTCAGAGTAAACGGAAAGCATACCGCCTGCCGAATCTCCTGTAAGCATTATGTTTTCCGTATCGCAGGGATAAGATGACATATTTTCGTTTATCCATTTAAGCGCATAAGCCACATCCTGAAGCTGTTCGTCAACAGTAACATCGGGAACAAGGCGATAACTCATATTGAATACTACAAATCCTCTGTCAGCAAGAGCTCGGCAATAATACTCGTTCAAATCCTTTGTGGCGTACATCCAACCGCCGCCGTGAATATCTATAATAACAGGAAGCTTTTCGTCAGACGCGGTTCCCTTAGGATAATAAACATCAAGAAGGTGATAAAGATTTCCGTCGTCGATATACGGAATATCCTTTACCATTTCCACTTCGGGAGGAGTTTGTTTTTCGTGTTTTTTCTCGTCGCCGAAAGAACAGAAATACCAAATCATCTCCATTAATTTCATAACAGGATTTTTTTCAAGACCTTTAGCGCTTTCGCTTTGGTATTCAATAGTGTCCGACTTAAGCATTCCGCCTACGTACACAAGATTTTCATCAGTATCGTTTTGCTTTCTTGTAACAACGCTGATAAACACCGTTGCCACCACTGCAATGGCCAAAATAACGCAAATAACTGCTGTCAACGCTTTTTTCACCTTTCCTTTTTTGCTTACTTTAACCTTTACTTCAGGCATAAGTATCTCCCCCAAAAAAATCTAAATAGAAGTATATCAAACACTTTGCTATTTTACAAGTATATGCGCAAAAAACACGGCAAGAACGCTGAACACAACACTTAACACCATATAGAGCACAGCTACAAGCATACTGCCGTTTTTCATTAAGTCAAAGCTTTCATATGCGAAAGTGGAAAACGTTGTAAATCCGCCGCACAAGCCTACTTGAAGCATAAGTACAACATTAGGATTAACATTGTCCCCTTTGCTGACAAGAGCGGTAATTATACCTATAACGAACGCTCCCAGAACATTAATTGCAAAAGTTTTTATGGGAAAACCGCTGTCCGCCTTAAGCGGTATGAGACCCGCAAGGTATCTTAAAACAGCACCTTACGAAGCCCCCTGCCCCAACAAGAAGAATTTTAATCATAGTCACCTCATATTTTACAGGGTATCAGAACAATACCCGACTTTTCAATATCCACCATAGCATATTCCCCGCTGCATACAGCGCCGGGATTAAGAATATATAACCCGTCGTCGTAATTACTGTAGGCAACGTGAGTATGACCGAAAAGGCACAAATCGGCGCCGATATTTTTGCAAAAGCTTACAATCTCACCGTAGCCGAATTTCACGTGCTTTGTGTGGCCGTGGCATATAAAAATTTTTTTACCGCCCAAATCAAGCAGCTTTTCATAGGGATAAACGCTGGAAAAATCGTTATTGCCCGCTACTCTTTCGTATCTGATATTGGGATAAAGCATTAAAACGGAATCAAAGTCACTGTCAATATCCCCTAAAAATATAAACAAATCGGCAGTATCCATATGCTTTTCAACAATTTTATACAAGTATCTTGTTGCTCTGTGAGAGTCTGAAACCACCACAATTCTCATTCATAAAACACCAGCCTTTTTCATAGATTATACTATAAAGAGGAGTTGATTTCAATGAACAATAACGAAATAAACAAACTTATGAAAGACGCACAGAAAAAAAGCGGAATAGATATAGGAAAAATGAAGCAAGCAGCAGACAACGGAAAACTTGACGACTTTATAAATCAAAACTTATCAAAGGACGCAACTAAACAGTTAAAAAGTGTTTTAAGCGATAAAGAGGCTACAAAAAAGCTTCTTTCAACACCACAAGCAAAAGAACTTATGAAAAAGATTTTAGGAGACAAAGCAGGAGAAAAATAACCTATGGATATGGATAACATTAATGATATTATTGCAAATTTAAGCAGTGACGATATAGATATGCTAAAAGGTGTTGCCTCATCTATTTTAGGTGAGGAAGCACAAAAAAGCCAGCAAAGGCAGGAACAAAATCACTTTAAAGAAAGTTCACAAAAAAATCAGACAAACCTGCCTGCTAATTTAGGTTTTGAAAATATCGATTTCGATATGGTAATGAAAGCGAAAAAAATATTTGACAGAATGAACAGCACGCAAAATAAAAACGTAGACTTAATTATGGCGCTAAAGCCCCATTTAAGTCCTGAAAAGCAGGACAGAGCAGACCAAGCGCTGCGAATACTGAAACTTTTTGAGGTACTGCCTCTTCTCAAGGAGCTGTTTTAATGGCACAGTTTTCAGACGCTGACATAAACGAGGCTAAAAGACGTGTAATGGATATGAGAAACAGAGCAAACAGGTATACGCAGAATTCTGATTTTTCCCGTTTAAACAACAGTCAAAGCCGTCAAAACCAACGGGAAAATAACAGTTCTTCACAGAACAAAGAAAGAGAAGAACAACAATCAGAAAAAGAGCGCACAGAAGAAAAACGAAGAAATAATCAAGGTTCAATATTAGGAATGCTTGACGGATTGTTTGACGGAGAAAAAGACAATTCGTTTATAATTATTCTTGCACTGATTTTAATACTCAACAAAGAAGGAGCAGACAACAAGCTCATACTTGCTCTGCTCTATTTGCTTTTGTAATTAAATATATGTGGAAATTTTGGTAATAATATGTTATATTATCTCTGTTACAGATTTGGAGGAAGTTAATGTGAAACATTGTGAAAAAATCATTGCTGACGGTATATCCCTTGTCAGCGTTGACGCAAAACACTTTAAAACAAGTGAAATTACAATTAACCTTGCAATGCCCTTGAGTAAAGACACAGCAAGCGCGTATGCCCTCGTTATAAACATGCTTTCGAGGAAAAACAGTAAATATCCCTCAATGGCAGTTCTTAACAAAAAACTTGCTTATCTTTACGGCGCCGAAATATCCGCAAATGTGGAAAAATACGGTGACAATCAAGTATTAAGCCTTGGTATAAGCTGTGTTGACGACAGATTTTCTCTTGACGGAAAAAGCATTGCGCTGGAGTGTATAGACCTTCTTACCTCTCTGCTTTTAGAGCCAAAATTTGACGACAACAACAATTTTTACCAAGAAGACATTGAGGCTGAAAAAAGACTGCTTATTGAGCAGATTGAGGCAGAAAACAATGAAAAGCGCATTTATGTTTTAAGACAGGCTGAAAGTCTTATGTTTGAAAATGAAACATACGGCACAAACAAATTCGGCGATGTAGAAAGCATCAAAGCGCTCACTTCGCAGCAGTGCAAAGAAGCTTATAACGAAATAATCGAAACAGCAAAAATTTCAATAGTTGTTGTAGGCAGCACGGATGCTGAAAAAACCGCATCGCTCATATGCGAAAAATTTGAAAACATAAACAGAAGATATACAGGACTTAAAGAAACAGAATTTGTTCCTGTTGCAGAAAAAGTCAAAGAAAAAACGGAAAGAATTGACGTTAACCAAGGCAAGCTTATAGTAGGTTACAGAGTTAACCTTAAACCCGAGGACAAGCTTGCTCCTGCTATGCGTCTGTTTTGTGACATTTTCGGCGGCGGTCCTTATTCAAAACTGTTTGCAAATGTTCGCGAAAAAATGAGCCTTTGCTATTACTGCGGCGCAAGATACACAAAACTGAAAAGTTATATTATGATACAGTGCGGCTGCAATGAAGAAAATATGGACAAAGCGGTTAATGAAATTGAGCATCAGCTTGATTTAATCAAAAACGGCGATTTTGACGATGAATTTGAGGCGGCAAAAATTTCTACAGAGGATGTTATTAAAACCTTTAATGACTCCCCTTCTCTTTTGAACGCTTGGTATTCTTCTCAAATTACCCAGCCGACTCTTAAGACTCCGGATGAAGAAACAGCACAGATTGACAAGGTTACAAAAAAACAGATTGAACAGTGCTCTAATTTGTTGTCCCTTGACACAATTTACAAGCTTTCATCACCAAAGGAGGACAAATAATGAAACAGATTAAATCAGAAATTCTTTCAGACAGCTATTATGAAATCGACCACGAAAGCGGTCTTAAAATATTTGTAATGCCGAAAGAAAACTACTCATCAACCTATGCAATCTTCGGCACAAAATACGGCTCTATTGACAATCGTTTCAAGCGTTCCGACAAGAAAGAATGGACATCAGTTCCCGAAGGTATTGCTCATTTTCTTGAGCATAAGCTTTTTGAAAGCGAGGATTTAGACGCTTTTACAAGATATGCAAAAACAGGCGCCAGCGCCAATGCCTACACCTCTTTTGACAAAACGTGCTACCTTTTCAAGTGCAGTGATAATTTTGAGGCGTCATTGGAAATTCTTCTCGACTTTGTTACCCACCCCTATTTTACGGCAAAAACCGTTGAGAAAGAACAGGGCATAATAGGTCAGGAAATAACAATGTATTACGACGATCCCGGCTGGATGAGCACATTTAATCTTCTCAAGTGTTTATACAAAAATCATCCTGTAAGAATAGACATTGCCGGAACGGTTGACTCAATTTCAAAAATCACGGACAAACTTCTTTACGACTGTTACGATACTTTTTACAATCTCAACAATATGTGCCTTGCAGTTGTGGGAGACGTAACACCCCAACAGGTTGTCAAAATGTGTGACAAGATGCTGAAAAAAGCACCTGAAATCACAATTGAAAGAAGCTTTGAAAATGAGCCGAGAGAAATAGTTAAAAATTATGAGGAATACCACCTTGCAATGAATATGCCTGTTTTCGCATTCGGATACAAAGAGGACTGCGAAAAACCGGAACAAAATATCAAGACTGTTACGGAAACTTCTGTACTTCTTGAAATCCTTGCAGGCGACACCTCTGACCTCTATAACGAAATGTTTGAGTCGGGGCTGATAAACGCGTCATTTTCAAAGGAATACTTTACAGGCTACGGTTATGAGGCTATTTTATTTGAGGGTGAAAGCGAAAATCCTAAAGCAGTAAGCGAAAAAATCAAAGAGGCAGTGGCAAAGCTGAAAAAAGAAGGCATAACTGACGAACAGTTTGAAACGGCGCGCCGTTCTCTTTACGGCAAAGAAATTATGAACTATAATTATATAAGCTATATTGCCAACAACTTTATAAACACCCATTTCAGCGGTTGGAATTCAATATTTGACATTTTGGATGCGTACAAAACGGTGACCAAAGAAGATGTTGAAAAACGCCTTAACTGCGTTATGGACGAAAAATACAGCGCTCTTTCAGTTGTAAAGAGCAAATAACACACATAGAAAGATAAACGGTAATTTTTATGAGCAACTACACAAGAGTTTATTTTGAGGGCTTGGGTATTGATTTTGATTTGCCCTCTGTTGCATTTACAATCTTCGGATATGAAATTCATTTTTACGGACTTATCATTGCAATAGGATTTGCCCTTGCCGTACTTTACGGCGGCAGAATGGCTTATAAGTGGAAGATGAGTCTTGACGGAATGACGGACGTACTTATTTGGGGTACTATTTTAGGCATTATCTGCGCAAGAGGCTACTATGTAATTTTTGAGTGGTCATATTACAAAGAGCATCTTGCGGAAATACCTATGATTTGGCACGGCGGACTTGCAATTTACGGTGGAATTATAGGCGCTCTTATCGGCGCTGCAATAGGCTGCAAAATCGGCAAAATCAACTTTCCTAACCTGCTTGATTTAGGCGGTATCGGACTTTTAATCGGTCAGGGTATCGGCAGATGGGGAAACTTTTTCAACCAAGAGGCATTTGGAATTAATACCACCACCTCTCCCTTTAGAATGTGGAGCCTTAAAATCAAAGAGAATATTGAGGCAAACGCCGACGTAATCGCCGCAAAAGGTATGGAGGTTGACCCTGATTTACCGGTTCATCCTACGTTTTTATATGAAAGCGTATGGTGTATTTTAGGCTTCTTTATTCTCAACTACATTTTAAAACACAAGAGAAAATTCAAAGGCGAAGTATTTATGCTTTACGGCATTTGGTACGGTCTTGAAAGAGCTGTTGTTGAAGGGCTGCGTACAGACAGTCTATACATCGGCGACACTACATTGAGGGTAAGTCAGCTGCTCTCAATAATAATCGTTGTACTGTTTGCAGTGGCTTTTGCAATATGCTATACTAAATACAAAAAAGGCACGCTGTGGAACTGTCTTAAACTGGACAGCGACGCCGAAAACAACAAATCTGATGAAAAGACGGAGATAGAAAATGGCACAAATAATTGACGGAAAGCTTGTATCAAGACAGGTTAGAGAACGTGTGGCAAAAGAAACAGAAGAACTGAAGAACAAGGGCATTACACCGGGACTTGCAGTTATCATTGTAGGCGAAGATCCTGCTTCGCAGGTTTATGTAAGAAACAAGGAGAAAGCCTGTGAAGAGGTTGGCTTTTACAGCGAGAAATTTGCTCTCCCTGAAAGTACTACACAGGAGGAATTAAACACTCTTGTAAAGGAATTGAACGAAAGACCTGAAATAAACGGTATTCTCTGTCAGCTTCCTCTTCCAAAACACCTTGACGACAAAGAGGTTATTAATCTTATTGACCCCATAAAAGACGTTGATGCTTTTCACCCTGTAAACGTAGGTGCAATAATGATAGGCGATTACAGCTTCCTTCCCTGCACTCCGGCAGGAGTTATGGAGCTTATCCACAGCACAGGGGTAGAAATCAGCGGCAAAAAAGCCGTTGTTATGGGAAGAAGCAATATTGTAGGAAAGCCTATGGCAATGCTTCTTCTTCACGAAAATGCTACTGTTGAGATTACTCATTCAAGAACTGCTGACTTGAAAGAAATTACAAAAACAGCAGATATTCTTGTTGCCGCCATCGGAAAAGCAAAGTTTGTTACTGCTGATATGGTTAAGGACGGCGCTGTTGTAATAGATGTAGGTATGGACAGAGATGAAAACGGAAAGCTTTGCGGCGACGTTGATTTTGAAAACGTAAAAGATAAATGCTCATATATCACTCCCGTTCCGGGCGGTGTTGGCCCTATGACAATTTCAATGCTTATGCAAAATACTCTAACCGCCGCTAAAATTCAAAACAATATTGAGGACTGATAAAATGGCTCTTGAAGAACAGCTTGTTGACAAGCTGATAGAAAAAGGATATAAAATATCTTTTGCCGAGTCCTGCACCGGCGGACTTTGCTGCGGCACCCTTGTTAATGTTACCAACGCATCCAAGGTGCTTGATATGTCCTTTGTCACCTATGCAAACGAAGCAAAAATAAAAATCTTAGGCGTTCAGGCTGATACAATACTGTCAAACGGTGTGGTCAGCGAAGAGGTGGCTTGTGAAATGGCGCAGGGCGTCTGCAAAAAATCCGGAGCACAGGTAGGCGTTGGAATTACCGGCGTTGCCGGTCCGGGCGGCGGCACTAAAAAAAAGCCGGTAGGTATGGTCTGCTTCGGTTTTTGTATTAACGGAAAAACCCAAACCTGCACAATGCAGTTTGGCGAAATCGGCAGAAACCAAGTAAGGAAATCAAGCGTAGAATTTGTACTCAAAACGCTGATTGATATGCTGTAAGCATCAAAAGAGGAAAAGGAATATGAAAAAAATCTACAGAAGTAAAAGTCAGAGAATGATATCCGGAGTGTGCGGAGGTATTGCTCATTACTTTAACATTGACCCTACAATTGTAAGGTTGGTATGGGTTTTGGTATCAATTTTTTCAACTGCAATTCCGGGCTTGATTATTTATTTAATTTGTGTTATTGTAATACCTGACGAACCGGACTCCATAGATACAACCGGCTATTATTATGACGATAACAGCGGTAATAATTAGTCCTTTTTTCAGTAAAAATAAGCTGGTATGGCGCAGT
>CALWVQ010000053.1 GCA_944385025.1 uncultured Eubacterium sp. | reverse complement strand
GCGCCGCAAAGACCTGCAATAAAGGCGTTTTTCTTTGTCTTTTTTCTCTTATAGATAAGACCTGCCACAAGGGCGAACACAGCGCCTAAAATAAAGTTGGAAAGCTCCCCTACAAAACCGCTCTGGCTTACCGCCATATGTATCAGGTTTCTTAAAAGGCAGATTACCACACCGGCAACAGGGCCGTAGGCAAATGCTCCGATAAGCTCGGGCAAATCGGAAAAGTCCAGCTTAATAAAGCTGGGGATAAAGGGGATTGAAATCTCCAGATACTGCAAAACAACGCCTACTGCGGTAAGCATTGCCGTTCCCGTAAGAACTCTTACTTTTTTGTTTTTCATTTTTTCTCCTTTTTGGGCAAAAGAGAAGTCCCGCCTGTTAAGACGGGACGTAAATGCTTTGACCTAAGGCAGGGCTTTGACAAATTTTGCGCCGAAAGACAGGCACACCCAGTCATACCCTGTACCTAAACATTTTCTCTCATCCGGACTTTAACCGTCGGTTACGGAATTGCACCGTATCGGCTGCACACGCAGTTCGCAGACTTTACTGCCGGTGGGGAATTACACCCCGCCCCGAAAATATTTATTTGGCTTTCGCCTGTATTCCATTATATGCTTTTATTTTTATTTGTCAATAAAATTATGACTATTTCTATTATTTTCACACAAAATAAATGTGGTGATTTTATGGAATTTTTGCAGATTATAATTTTATCAACAGTATCGGTTTTTGTGCTTTTTATTCTTACAAAGCTTATCGGTTTCCGTCAAATCAGCCAGCTTAGTTTTTTTGACTATATAATCGGTATTTCCGTCGGCTCCATTGCCGCCGAAATGGCAACCGACGTGGACCTTGAGTGGTGGAAAGGCGTTACCGCAATGACTATATATATCCTTATAGGAATACTTTTTTCGGTTCTCTCGCAAAAAAGTGTTGCGGCAAGAAAATTTATATCGGGTCAGCCCATCATTCTTGTTAAAAACGGTCAGATTTTAAAAGAGGGGCTGAAAAAAGCAAGGATAGAGGTAAACGACCTTTTAACCAGCGCCAGAGCAAACGGCTATTTTGATTTGGCGGACATAGATTATGCCCTTATGGAAACTACGGGAAATATCAGCTTTATGCCTATTCCCATGAAAAGACAGCTTACCCCCAAGGACTTTAATTTTGCACCTGAAAAAGAGGAAATAAAGGTAAATGTTATTATCGACGGCAAGATTATGGAAGAGGATTTGAAAAAAGCCAATATGACCCGCAAAGAGCTGGAGAAAAGGCTGAAAAACCAAAATAAAAAGGCGGAAAATATTATGCTTGCCACCGTTGACGGAAAAAAACAGTTGACAATTTTTGATAAGTAGTATATAATCTCATATGAACAATTATTCATATGAGGTACATAGTATGGCGGATTCGAAAACAGAATTTGAAAATAAACAGGGTTTTGAAAACAGCCCCAAAAACGAAATGTTAAACGAGGAAATCGTTTACGACTTGGCGGATTTGTTTAAGGTGTTCTCCGACTCCACAAGGATAAGGATTTTAGTGGCGCTTTTTGACGGAGAATACTGCGTGGGCGACATCGCCGAAATGCTTGAAATGAGCCAGACGGCAATCTCTCACCAACTGCGTATACTTAAGCAAAACCACCTGATAAAATACAGGCGTCAGGGAAAGAGTATGATATATTCTCTTGCAGACGATCACGTAAAAACTATAATTAACTGTGCAACAGAGCACGTGGAGGAATAAAAATGGCAGAAAAACATAATCACAATCATAATCACGGCGAATGTTCCTGCTCCTGTGAGCATAATCACGGTCACGACTGCGCCTGCGGTCATAATCACGAAGATATTAACAAAAAGGACTTTGCCTTTAAAATCGGTTTCGGCGGTGTTCTCCTTGTAGCAGGTATAGTTTTAAACAAACTTGCCGAAAACGGCGTAATAAACGTTCCTGAATTTACATATCTTCTTTGTTTCATTATATCCTATATAGTTGTGGGCTTTTCTATTGTAAAAGAGGCAGTAGAGGGCATTATCCACAAAGATATTTTTAACGAGAATTTCCTTATGACAATTGCGTCAATCGGCGCTTTTGCCGTGGGTGAATATTCCGAGGGCTGTATGGTAATGTTTCTTTTTACCATAGGCGAATACTTGCAGGGACTTGCTGTGGCGAGAAGCAAAAAATCCATAAAAGATATGATGGACTTAAAACCCCAGCAGGTAACGGTAGTGAGAAACGGCAAGGAAATCATTGTAAATCCCCAGGACGTTAAAGCGGGAGAAATAATTATTCTTCGTGCAGGCGATAAGCTGGAGATAGACGGTAAAATTATCGAGGGCTGTACCCAAATGGATATGAAAGCTCTTACAGGCGAGTCAATTCCTGTTACAAAGGGCGTGGGAGAAAGCGTTTTGGCAGGAAGCGTAAACCTTGACGGCACAGTTAAGGTGGAGGCTACCAAGGAGTACAAGGACTCTGCCGTTGCAAAAATCATTGAAATGCTGGAGCAGTCCGAGGAAAAGAAGAGCCACGCAGAGCTGTTTATAAGAAGATTTGCAAGAATTTATACCCCTATCGTGTGCCTTGTGGCACTATTGATAATTGTTGTGCCGCCGCTGTTTTTCGGCGGTGAGTGGAAGGACTGGATTTACAGAGGTCTTTCGGCGCTTGTTGTTTCCTGTCCCTGTGCTCTTGTAATTTCAATACCCCTGAGCTTTTTCAGCGGTATCGGCGCCTGCTCAAAGGAGGGTATCCTGATTAAAGGCGGTAACTACCTTGAGGCGCTGGCAAAAGCAGACACAGGCGTTTTTGATAAAACGGGAACTATCACCAGCGGCAAGTTTGAATATGTAAAATGCGAGTGCTTTAACTGTCATTGCAGCGACAACAGCCACCGTGAGCTTTTGAAAATTATTGCCGCCTGCGAAAGATATTCAAATCATCCCCTTGCAAAGTCAATATCCCTTGCTTTCGGCCATTATGCAGACGACTGCGATATAAAGGACGCTAAGAACTATGCAGGCAAGGGCGTTTCGGCAGTAGTTGACGGTGTAAAATATTACGTTGGCAACGAAAAGCTGATGGAGGAAATAGGCGTTGATTACAAAGAAACCGCTTGTGTGGGAACTGCCGTTTACTGTGCAACTGAAACAGAATTTAAGGGCGACATTGTTTTTGCAGATATTATCAAAAACGACAGTAAAAATGCTGTTAAAGAGTTAAAATCAATGGGCTTTAAAAAGACAGTAATGCTTACGGGAGATAAAGAACCTATTGCAAAAGATATTGCAAAAAGAGCAGGAATTGACGATTACTATGCAAGACTTCTCCCTGACGAAAAGGTGGCGAAGGTTAAGGAGCTTCAGGACAGCGGAGCAGTTGTCCTTTATACAGGTGACGGTATTAACGACGCTCCTGTTCTTGCACAGGCTGATTTAGGTGTTGCAATGGGCAGAGTGGGCAGCGACGTGGCAATTGAGGCGTCGGATATGGTAATTATGAGCGACTCTCTTTCAAAAATTCCTATCGGCAGACGAATTGCCAGAAAGACCCTTCGAATTGCAAGAGAAAATATAGTTTTCTCCCTTGCCGTTAAGCTTGTTATTATAGCAGGCAGTGC
>CALWVQ010000052.1 GCA_944385025.1 uncultured Eubacterium sp. | reverse complement strand
TTATCATCATCTGTAACGAAAAAAGTTTAACCGGCGTTTATTTTTATTCAAGCCGTTATTTTCCTGTTGAAGCAAATTATGTTTCTGCAAACGATAGCTGCGAAATAATTGCTAAAACAAAGAAATGGTTTGATATTTACTTTTCGGGTAAATGTCCTGATTTTGATTTGCCTTTGGAGATTTCAGGTACTGATTTTCAAAAAAAGGTTTGGTGTATAATATCTCAAATTCCTTACGGCAAAACTGTAACATACGGCGAAATTGCAGCACGTTTGTCGGCTCAAAACGGCGGTAAAAAAGTGTCTTGTCAGGCAGTGGGACACGCGGTGGGAAAAAATAAAATTTCAATAATTATCCCTTGCCATCGTGTAATCGGTGCAAACGGCGAAATGAAGGGCTATGCAGGGGGCATTGAAAAAAAGATAAAACTGCTTTCATTGGAAAAAGAAAACAGCACAGAGGATAATTGATTACCTCTGTGCTGTTTTTATTATTCTGCGTTTTGCTCTTTCCTAATCATTTCTTCAAATTTTTCTCTTGCAATAATTTTGATATAGCCTTTTTCTCCGTTTTGTTTTGCCCTTTTTATTTCTTGGTCGATAAAGGCTTTTTTACGCTCTTTAAGTTCTCTTCGCTCCTGTGACAGCCTTGCTTTTTCCTCTTTCTGAAAAGCTTTTATTTCTTCCTTACTCATATTTTTATATTTGTCTGCCTGTTCTTTTGCCTGTTCTTTCTCTTTTTGCA
Source organism: uncultured Eubacterium sp. (assembly GCA_944385025.1). Lineage (GTDB taxonomy): Bacteria > Bacillota > Clostridia > Oscillospirales > Acutalibacteraceae > Eubacterium_R. The sequence continues at coordinate 4,806 of CALWVQ010000052.1, read as the reverse complement.
GCTTTTCTGCCAAAAGTGCCTCTTCCTTTTCTCTTTGGGTGAGGAATTTTTCAAACTCTTCTTTTTGTACTGCCTCTTCAGCGTCTGCCAAGCCTGCGTCGTGAACAAACTTTTTCTTTTCAAGGCTAAATTTGATTTGTTCCATATCCTTTGCATTAAGGTTGCAGAAAAGATACGGAAGCGCAGAGCAGAGACTTGTAACAATAACTACTAAAATTACACCTGTAATAATCGGCTCTCGGATAGAGTCGTTAATGAGAATGCTGTAATCGGTAAGTCCTGTAACTGCGTCGGCAATCAGTCCGTTTTTCTCATATATGAATGTGAATACGGCTGTTGAAAGAATGGTGCCTATAGTTGTAATCATAAGCATAAAGTTTTGAGCAAAGCCCTCTATTCTTATGCCTTCCTTGTCCTGCTGATAGTCAAATCCGTCTGACAGCATACTTGTCTGCATTATGTACTGGGGGCCCAGTGCAAAGTTATAAAGAAACAGCGAAATAACAAAGAAAACAAAACCGTTTTTAAACGTCATCAGCATTACAAGGGCTGCAATGGGGTTTAAAAAGTGGAAAATAAACGCTGCCTTTTTTGAGCCTAATTTCTTTATTAGCAGGGGAGCAAGCAAAATTCCGGGAGTGTATCCAACAGATACAATAGTGGACAAAATACCCTGAATACCCGTGTTTTGAAGCTGATAGGCGCATACCCAAGTCAGCATCATTGAAAGACCGCCCTTAAAGCCGTCAAAGAATTTTGATATTGTAACAATCCAAAAATAGCGGTTTTTTGAAATGTATTTCATACCCTCAAGAAATCCTATTTTTTCCTTTTCATCTTTAGGCTTAATAACTCGTTCTTTTGAGTAATACATTACGATAAGACCCATTATAAAGCCGATAATTGAAAATGCAGGGAGAAGAATTCGGTAAGCCCTAATATCAAGCATTCCGTTTTTTCCAAAGAAAAGTCCGGCAAGAGAAGGAATTAAAAGGTTTGTAATACTCGGACCTAAATTGCCGAGAAATTCAGAAACGCCAAGTATGTTTGTTCTTTCCTGCGAATTAGGCGTAATAACTTGGGATATTCCCATATAAGCGTTGTTGTAAAGGGGCTGTGCAATAGACAATATGTTAAAATATATGCCTATAAGAATAATTTTTACGGTAGAAGATGCATTAAGAGGAATAAACCACGTAAGCGCAATGATAGACAGAACGCACGGTATTCCCGCCCATAAAAGATAGGGACGGAATTTGCCTATTTTTGTGTCTGTGTTGTCTACAAGCATACTTACAAAGGGTGTTTTGAGTATGCTTATAACGTTGGTAATAGCAAAAAGTACCATTATTGCTCTGGGACTTAAGCCGTACACAGACGCAATAAGAAGACAGGTGGGCGCTAACTGAATAAAACCAAGCATCGAGTTTACCGCTTTTACGCCCATTGCCCCTATACTGAAACCCGCTACTTCGCGGTAGTTTACGTATTCGTTTTTTCTGGGCCTCTCCCAGTAAGTGCGAAGTGTTATGATTAATCCTTGAAGCTGCTGTTTTACCGCTGTGGTGTTCATATGACTTCCTCCGTAGTGTTTATAATCTCATATTATATCAAGTGAAAGCGTATTACAATACCCAAATGTAAAATAATAAAAATACTATTTACTCGTCTTTTTTCTATGTGGTATATTATAGTTAGAATTTAATGTAATTTTAATGTTTTATGGGTATAATCATCTAAAACGGAGGTGGTTTAGTGAGAATATTAATCGCTGAAGATGAAAAGGATTTAAATGCCATTATTAAGAAGAAAATGGAAAGTGAGGGCTACTGTGCCGACAGTTGTTTTGACGGGGAAGACGCTTTGTACTATCTTGAACAGGCAGATTATGACGCTGTTATTATGGACGTTATGATGCCGAAAAAGGACGGATTTCAGGTGGTGAAGGAGTACAGAAAAAACGGCGGCAAAGCACCTGTGCTTTTTCTCACAGCAAGAGCGTCTGTTGAGGATCGTGTATACGGTCTTGATCTCGGAGCCAACGATTATCTTGTAAAGCCCTTTTCATTTGCGGAACTTATGGCAAGAGTAAGGGCAATGACGAGAAAAAACTCTGACTCGGTGAGCAATATTTTTACTCTTGGGGATTTAACTGTGGACATATCTGCCAAAAGAGTTACAAGAGGGAATAGGGAAATACGCCTTTCATCAAGAGAATTTGCCCTTCTTGAATATATGATAAAAAATGCAGGCAGAGTTCTGTCCCGTGAGCAGATAGAAAATAATCTCTATAACTTTGATTATGAGGGCGGTACAAACGTGATTGACGTTTATATCCGTTATCTGCGCAAAAAAATTGACGAGGGATTTGATGACAAACTAATTCACACTGTGCGAGGCAGCGGGTATGTATTGAGGGAAGAAAAATGAAAATAAAACCTTTAAGCATAAAAGTAAAAATAACTCTTTGGTTTACGGCGCTGATAATTTTTATGTGCGCTGCAATGTTTGTTTTGCTTTTTGTAATAAGCACTTCTGTTTTGCACCGTGATGTTAAAGAGGACTTGGTGAATCTTGTAACTGCAAATGCACAGGAAATCGAATACTGCACATATGACGAGTATAGTGAAAGGGAATACGGCGACCAGTTTGTTATCTATAACGACGGCTACCTTGAAATAGACGATGATTTTTTGGATAGCTATGACGGAGTGTTTACAGCTTTGTATGACTCTCAGGGAGAGCTTTTATACGGTCAGGTAGTCAAAGGTGCTCCAATTATTTACACCTCTGATATAAAAAGTTTTAAATCAAACAGCGAAAAGTATTATGTTTACTGTGTTGCCCTTGAGGGGGATGGACTTGACGGTCTTATTCTTCAGGGCGCAGTTAATGAAAATGCTAATAAAACTGTTCTTACAAGAGTTTCAAATATGTATCTTGTCGTACTGCCGTTTCTTGCTCTTTTTGCGATAGTGGGCGGTTATCTTTTAGCTAAAAGATTTTTAAAACCTATTGACGAGATAAGCGCTTCTGCTGAAAAAATCAGTAACGGCGAGGATTTGTCACAGCGTATTCAGCTTAAAGAGGGCGGGGATGAACTTCACAGGCTGGCAGATACTTTTAACGGTATGTTTGAGCGGCTTGAAAAATCGTTTGAGGATGAAAAGCAGTTTACCTCTGACATTTCTCACGAACTGAGAACGCCTGTTACAACGGCGTTGGCTCAAAGCGAGCTTGTTCTTGAAGATAACCCTGCGCCTGAAGAATATCGCCAGGCATTACAGGTTATCAAAAAGCAGTGCCTCAGAATGAAATCAATACTTGATGATATGATGTCGTTTTCACGTCTTGAGAAAACGGAAAAGCTATCTCAAACTGAAATTATAGATTTTTCAGAGCTTGTAGGCTGTATATGCGAGGAGCAGTCAATGCGTAAAGATAAAAATATAAGCATTGAAAGCAAGGCTGAAAAGGGTATTTTTGTTTCGGGCAGTTACAACCTGCTTATCAGTCTTGTAGAAAATCTTATTTCAAATGCTTTTAGATATGGCAGGGAAAACGGTTATATTAAAGTAAGCCTTGAAAAAAATGAATTTGAGTTGATTTTACGGGTTGCTGACAACGGCACGGGCGTAGCTCCCGAAATACAGGATAAAATTTTTAACCGCTTTTTCAGAGGCGATTCTTCAAGAAATTCAGACGAGTCCCGTTACGGCTTGGGGTTGGGACTTCCTATGGCAAGACGAATTGCCGTTTTGCACGGCGGCACCCTTGAACTTGAAAGTTCAAGTGAAAACGGCAGTACCTTTTGCGTAAAACTTCCCATTGCGAATAAACAGCAGTAGTGTGCATATATTTTAAATAAATCCCAAAAATGTTTATTCTTTAATCTTTCTTTAATGTTTCAAAGTTACAATAACATTGAAGAAAGGATAAGGAGGTTTTATTATGAGTAATTTAACTAAAAAGAAAAAACTTATAATCATAATAGTAAGTATTGTTGCGGCAGTCGCTGCAATCGGAGCAGGCACTGCGGCATACGGTTACGACGTTGTAAAGAAAAATTCCATTGGATCTGACAAAGCAGTATCTATCGTTATGGAGGACGCAGGTATTTCCCAGCAGGATGCGGTTGTTAAAAAAGCTAAACTGTCTTTCGACGACGGTAGATTTGTTTACGATGTGGAAATTGTTTCAAACGGCGCAGAGTATGATTACGAGCTGAAAGCCGCCGACGGTACAATAATTAAGAAAGACATAGATGCAAACGGCGGAAACGTAAACAATCAAAACGTCGCAGAACAAACTGCACAGCAAAGCCAGACCCAGACTACAGCCGCTCAAACCTCACAGGCTCAAACCCAAAACAATACAACAAATGCAGGGGATATTTCTCTTGAAAAGGCAAAAAACGTCGCTCTTGAAAATGCAGGTGTAAAAGCCGATGCTGTTACATTTACAAAAGCGGAGCTCGATTATGACGACGGTGCAAGCCACTATGACATTGAATTTTATAACAGCTCATATAAGTATGAGTATGAAATAGATATGAAAGGCGAAATTATCTCATATGACAGAGATAGCTTGAGCAATCAGTCTGTTTCACAAGATATGAATTCTAAATATATCGGTATTGACAAGGCAAAATCTTTGGCTCTTGAAAATGCAGGCAAAAAGTCGTCAGATGTTAATTTCACAAAAGCCAAGTTAGAGAGAGATGACGGCGTGTGGAAATATGAAATCGAATTTGTGGCAGGCACAACAGAATATGAATATGATATTGACGCCATAAGCGGAAAGGTG
>CALWVQ010000051.1 GCA_944385025.1 uncultured Eubacterium sp. | reverse complement strand
ATGTTGAAGAGTCCATATTCTTGAAAAATTCCTGTGTCCAGTAATATCTTACTGCGGAATCGGCATCAAGAAAATCGCTCCACTTCATACCCTGATACTGTGTAGCAGGTGCAGGGTTGGTAATTGACCTTGCACCGTATGTAAATTCAGAAAGCCTTGGAAGGTCGCTGCAGTCTGTTGTAGTGCTTACACTGGGAACAATTCCGTCGTTATATACGGAAGAACCAAGAGCGTAAAGCAAATCATAACTGTATTTAACCATATTTTCAGATGCGTAATCTGCATTTTTAATTACCCAGCCCTGTCTATTATAAGCACAAAAACCGGCATTTTCATTTATCCATCTGTTGCTGATTTCTATTTCATACAGATATCCGCCTGTATAGTCGGTAGGGTCTTTAAGGCTTGGAGACGATTTGTACGCACCTACAGTATGACCTGTATTGTCTGTCAAAATTCCGCTGCTGCCTCCCGTTGTAACTACGCTGGGAACATTTGTTTCAAAATCAGCAGGGATAATAATTCCTGTTGTAGGGTCTGTTGTTCCGTTAGCAATCTGCAGGTTTTCAAAAGCATCTGTTATATCAATCTTATTAGATTTAATCTGTACTCTTTCTGAAAGCTGATATGAGCCCAAATACTGCTGATTTATGTATAAATCCACAGGTTTGCAAATCGGCTGATAATCAATTCCTATATATTTTGCAAAATCATATGTAAGCTGATTTTTTACCAAAGATGAGTCGCCTGCATTTGCTAAAAGCGACCATTTTTTAGAAGACGGCATATCAAGCAGTGATGCAGACTTTTCAAGGTTTACGTTGTAAGGAAGCTTAGTTCCGTCGCCATCCTCCCAAGTACCGTTGCCGCGGCCGGTAATTTTGCTCATTATGCCCATATAATCTACATCGCCGTTTGGCTGCACAACCATAATAGAGCCAGGCTCTTCGCCCTCGTGATCTTTGTCATTGATAGCGGCAAGAGAGCCTGAAGTGGTGTCAATATAAACAGTTCCCACGTCGCCGCTTTTAAGAACAGTAACGCTGCGGTTTGTGCCGTTAAAGTTAAACGTATACTCTCTTGTTATTCCACCCTCGTTCAAATCCTGAAAAACATTTGTGGCAACGCCGCTGGTAACAGCAGTTCCCGAAATGGTAAGTGTACCGTTAAACCAAAGCTTCAAAGATGTGCAATCGGCAGTTGACGGAAGAAAAAGATAATATTTTTCTGAACTGGTACTTCTCTTAAACGGATTAATACCTCCCAATGTGGCAAGCTTGTCGCCGCCGTTATAAGTATTAACATCCTCCTGTGAAAGAACGTTTTCAGGGTCAGCCCAAATTTGAAGATTGAGCCCCTCCAGTTCTTCTGCAGTTGAAACGGCAAATGCAGAAAAAGGCGCTATTACAAGAGTTGTGACTAAAATAACTGCACTGATAACCAAAGCGGTTATTTTTTTCATTTTTCTTTTCATTTTTATCCCCCTAAATCATCACTTTGCCGTTATTTATATTGATGCGATGCCTGTGTTTGTATTTGAATCCCATCTGATAACCGCTTTCTTTGAGTTTGAAGCAGTTACTCTGTCAACATCGGCACTTACAGGCGAACAGACAAAACTTCTACCTGCTGCCGAAGACGTAACATTTCCTATTGTAAATGTTACGGGAGAAGCTGACGCACTTCTCAATGAAGCAAGGACAGTTTTTTGCTTGCATGCCGTAAATCTTGAATTAGTCGCTCCGATTGCCGACACGGTGCCCCCGTTAATCTCAAAGTAGCAGTTGTCTCTTTCTTTATTAATCTTTCGTACCTTTAAGGCATATTTAAGAGGAGTAAGGCTGACTATGTCAAAATGACCGCTGTTTATTATGATATGGTCGTTAGCGTCAATACCGTCTGCGCCCTGAGCCTCGCTTAATGACCTTATGGTAATTTTACTGTCAACCTCGCCTTGGTCAAGAACATCCGACTCAAACTTGTTGCAATGAATTCCGTCGCCCTTTGACTCAATATTTATAGTAGCGCCACCCTTGATTGTAACTTTTTTATCACAGGAAATACCCTGCTTTGCGTTACTTGTAATGTTAAGAGTTGCGTTTTTAATGTCGATTGATTCAGTAGAACAAATACCGCTCAAATTTTGGCCGCCGTCAATTTCCGCGCTTCCGTGACCCTTTATTGCCAGCTTACACTCGGAATAAATCGTTCCGTTGGTGCCGTTGCCTGACGCCTTAAAGCTATTGGCGCCTGTAATTGAAAATTCTACATCCGGTGCAGGTGTAATTGCAGATGTTCCGCTCTGGTCGTTGCCGTCACCCACCTCTTCGGAATCGTTTTCCTTTTCAGACTCCGTGTCCACGTTTGTAAATTTAACCGCCGTCTTCTTGGAGGTGGAAATATTGACGTTATATACCTTTACCTCCACAGCCTCATCAACCTCAAATCTAAATTCAAGCTGACCGTAGAATGTGCCTGTTTCAGAGGTAACGTAGTACTTGCTGTGTTCTCCTGCGCCGTCTATTATTACTTCGGTTCCTCCTGTTGCGGCAGAACCTTCAAGTCTGACGTTATCAGCGTCACACGCCACCTTGCCTCCGTCTAAAAGCACAATGGACGTATAATCAACCTGCGGGGTATTATCAGAAGGGGTATCCGGCGTTTGATTACCCTGTCCTGAATTTCCGCCGTTTGAATTTGTCTCATTTTTATTGCCGTTATTCTGGACCACATCCTCAAGATTAGCAGAATCCTTTGAATTTACGGCAGAAGTTTTTTTACCTGTTTCGTCTGTTACGGTAATATTACCCTTACTGTCCTTTTCAACAGTAACGTTTATGGGCTTGCCGTTTTCATCCTTATCAAGCTTGATAAACATATTTTTTTGATTGTCTAACTTTGTAACAACCTTGAAATACTCTTTGGTGTCCTTGTCGCCGTCCAAATCCACGCTGTCCTGAATAGCGATAATATAGCCGTTATCATCACAGTTGGCATCTAAGGTAATAAATTTATTGTCGCTTGTGTACTTAATTACTCCTGCGCCCTGCGCATCAATCTCCATAGCTATTACAGTTTTTATGTACGGGTATGATTTTTCATCAAGAGCTTTGCCGTTTTTATCCACAGCCTTTTCAATATATCCTGCAAAGGCAGTAATACCGTCCACATTATAAACAGGAATTATTGTCATCACATTACCCTGTTTGTCGGTGACTTCAAGAATGTTTTGAGTATCATCGCTGACTTTCATAGTAACGTTATCGTCAGCATCTTTTACCTCTTCAACAGGAGTTGTGGTTGCCACTGTCTGCTCCTGTTTTGAGCAGGCAGCAAAACAACTGCCCAATATTGAGATTGCCAAAACCAAAGAAAGTACTTTTTTTATGTTCATTACAATTACCCACTTAAAAAGTTTTAACGGCACTGAAAATAGTGCCGTGTTTATGTAGTTATTTATTACTGAAAATGGAAATTTTTAACAGCAGGAGCTTCGGTTGAAAGCATAATTTTAAGGTTGCCGTTCATAGCTCTCAAATCATCAAGCATTTCTCTCATCTGCTTGTCGTCTTTAAGGTCAACTGTAAAGGTAAGCTCAAAAAGAGCTCCGAAATCTACTGACTTAACTCTTATGAGTTTAAAGGAATTAGAATATTTTGAAAGTGTTTCGTCAAATGCACCAACATAGTTAAGCGTTTCGGGTACAGTGATTTTAAGGGTGTAAACATCGCCCTTTTTACCTGCATAGTTTGTAAGTTTAAGAATTACGATTACAATGCAAATTACAATTGTTGCAATACCTGCATAGAGCCAGTAGCCCATACCGCAGGCAAGACCCATAACTACGCTGAGGAATACAAAAACAATATCTTTGGGGTCGCCGGGGGCGCTTCTGAATCTTATAAGGGCAAATGCACCTGCAAGACTGAATGCTCTTGCAATGTTGTTACCTATAAGAAGAATTACCATACCAACAATCGGTGCAAGCAGGATAAGAGCAACACAAAACGCCTGACTGTATCCCTCTTTTTTGTTGGTAAGCATATAAACTACGCTGATGATTACACCTATTACGATAGATGATGCAAGTATCTCAAGCACGCTGACCAGCGTAAGAGATTCTGCAATTTCCCCTGTTGCTGCAGAAGCAAAAAATTCATTAAAACTCATTTATTCTTCTCCTTTGTCAAAATAGTCAAAATCAACCGGATTATTGTTTTTGTCGGTCAGTTTATATTTCAGCTTTTTTTCTTTGGCGTCGCGCTTATATTTAACGCCGTATTTGGAAAAGCCGTGACTGTATAATTCGTTTTCGCTTAATATTTTCGTCAGCCACAAAGGCATTGCCCCAAGTATTTTTATCTCCATTATGTATTCGCCGTTTGGAAGAAGAAGCTCATCCTCGTCGCTTTCACCGAAAACAAAATTATGCCTTCGTGTTCTGACATTTCTGTCAAAAGTCATTCTGAAATTCTTATCCTCTTTACCGAAAAGAGCCAGTCTGTCATACTGAACATAAAGAGCAGGGCGCACCTGATTTTTTTCAAGGTAATACTTTAGCTCCTTGGCAACCTGATTGGCAAGATAATTTTTTGTTTCGGGAAGTATTCCTTCGTTTACAAAGGGCTCTACCTCTTTCAGTTTTATCTTAATCCTGCGTT
>CALWVQ010000050.1 GCA_944385025.1 uncultured Eubacterium sp. | reverse complement strand
TGCGGCGGTATAAAAGCCGTGTTTGAAAACGGAAAGATCAATATAGAAACAAATATCATGTAGTTTCAAGCCGCGGAGTGCTGTTGCATTTTCGCGGCTGATTTGTTATAGTAAGAGTATAAAATGGGGAGGGATAGATATGAAAAAGGTAAAAATAACCGTTTTGAAAACTACTCTCGATCAGGAGCTTGCAAAGGAGTACGGGGCAGAAGGGCTTACGGCATGCCCTATGATGAAAGCGGGGCAGGTCTTTTATGCGGATTACGCAAAACCGCAGGGCTTTTGCGATGAGGCGTGGAAAGCCATATATCAGTATGTTTTTGCGCTTGCCCACGGCGCGGGCGATGACGTTTTCTATTACGGCGACTGGATCCGTAAACCCGGCGTTGCCATATGCAGCTGTAACGACGGTCTGCGCCCCGTGATATTCAAGCTGGAGGCAACGGACAAGGAATCTGAGATCGATTATACGCCGGTAAGGTAAAACATGTAAAATAATGCAAAACATAAGGGCAGTGCCGATTATTTGAGGTCCTATAATGAAGTAAAACCGCGAATATTCTTCGCGGTTTTATTTGAATTTTATATACCAATTTCCTTGTTTGCTAAATTATGATTTTGAATAATCAACACCAAGTTCCTGCATATGTGCAATGCGGTCATTCGTATCAGGATGCGTTGAATTAAGTGCTGCCCATAATGTGTTTTCCTCATCTTCATTGTCAAGTTTGTCTAAAACTTCACACAGCGTTTTACCATAGCCCAGTGAATAACAATATTTGTCGGCTTCAAATTCATTTTTTCTTGAGGAATGAAAACATATCCATGTTCCAAGCTTTGTCCAGATATTCATTATTGCTACAAGAACAAAATCAAGTAATACCCTTGTTATTGCACTGACCACCACTTCCGCCAAGCTGTTTGATAATATACTCAGAATTAAGTGGAAAAGGAAGGTCGTAATATTTACTAGTACTCTGAATATCACAAAAATTCCCGTAACAATTAAATTTCCTACCTCTACCATTAATATTGCATCGGTATCCTTATGTACCAGATGTCCGAATTCGTGGCCTAAAACAGCCTTAATTTCTTCGTCAGAATAATCAAGAAGACCTTCGGTTAAGCAAACTGTTTTTCGCCCTGTTGCAAATGCGTTAGGCGTTTTGTCCTTACTCATAAAAAACTTTATATCGTCAGGTAAATTCGGATTCATCTTTTTTGCTTTATTGTACACTTCATCAAACAACGGGTTTAGCCTGTCTAGGTAATCTTTTCTCTTGATTTTTTTACAGCCAGCCTGAATCCTTAAAATAAATTCACCAACAGGTGAAAGGGCAATGGATATTGATAATATGTAAACAGCCAGTCCGATTAAATATGCAGCAATAGGATTAGTCTGCATTCTATAAGAGCTCATTGTTAAAATATAACCTACCAAAAATGTAACCAAAACAGTATTTATTATCATCCAAATAATAATGCCTGTGTTGCTTTTTCGGATTATATTATTAAAAAAGTCAATTAAGTAAAAATTACTTGAGAAAGTGCTTTGCATTGTGCTTTCAGATGTGTTTTTTGCTTCACTATCAGAAATATTTTTTACTTTGCTGCCACAGTTTTTGCAAAATTTGGCCTCTTCGTTTAACTCGTAGCCACAATGTTTACAATACATATTAATTTGCCTTCCTAATTATTACCTAAATTTACAGTTTCTCTTGTTTTTACCGGCCCTTCAAGATAAGCGTTTCCGTTTTCATCATATTTAATCAGGTTTAGATCAGTGCCCTGCCATACAGCGTTTACATATGCATCAAAATTATCGCTTTCGGAAATTGGTTTAAATTGTCCGTTTTCATATATAAAATAAGCCCTTGTCGAAAATCTTTCTGAATAAAGATCAGAAACTGAATATAAATGAAAAGCACGCTGATAAATATAGCTGTTAATGTATTCATTTTCTAAAGTTTTAACAAAAAGCTTTCTTATAGGATTTCCATAATCATCGTTAAATCCTATGGCAAATTCAAAGTTAAAACAATATACACTATTTTCATCGAAAGTCTTTGGACAAGAAACGGTCATATATTTTTCAATTTTCACTTCATCATTGTTGGCTGTTCTGTTGTAGATCATCGGTTCAACACATTCAAAAGAATACTCACCGGTAACACTGTCGTATACACAATAATTTTCTTCATAATTATGGAAGCAGTATTTTATGCACCACTCTTCCCCGAAAACAGATTCAAAATTGTTATCAGAAAAATTAAACGTCAGTTGATCATTCTCTTTGTCAATATTTACGCTTTCAATAAATTGTTCGCCGCTGTAACTCATTTCATCAATTACGCAATCTGCTTTTCCATAGTAATTATTGTTGAACCACAGTAAAGCAGCTGAAAAATAACCGACGATTAACAATATAATGACCATAAAAACTAAAATCACTTTTTGCCACTTTTTTAGCCTTTTCTTTTTTTTAACTGCCAATTTTGAAGATCTGCCGTTATTGGCGGGCTGTATATCTCTGCCGTTTTCATGTCCGCAATATACACAAAACAGGCTATCATCTTCAATTTGTTTTCCACACTTTTCACAAAACATCTTTCTACCTCCAAAAATAAAAAAAGCGTACAGCTGAAGCTGCACGCAAAAAACGCAAGCTCAACTGTCGCCAAACATTTAAACAAACACTGTACACAATAAGGGCAGTATTGTATAAAAGAGCAAGCATTTTTATCAAAAAAATGACTACCCTTTACGTGTACAAATACAGTATTTGGTTTGTTTAAATATTTGGCATTCTCATTTTACCATTAATATAATAATAAGTCAATAAAAAAGCTCACTATATGCCATGAAGTGCCATAGTGAGCTTTTATTTAAATCATAGACTTCGTTACAAGAAGACAATGTCGATTTTGCTATTCAAGATAAAGCGTAATTTCACCTGTTTTCAGCGTTTTTTGCAGGTTGATTACACGCTGGTTCTCAGAGCCTCTGAATACCAGTGAAATGTTTTTCAGTTCCTGTTCAAAGCGCCCGTCCACAAGAATATCTATGTATTTCAGCATCTCTTTTGCCGTTTCGGTCGCCGCGCGGCTTTTTTCTTTGCCCAAAAGCTGTTCAAGCGTAAACCCGCTGTAGCACCAAACGGTCT
>CALWVQ010000049.1 GCA_944385025.1 uncultured Eubacterium sp. | reverse complement strand
TCAATTACCAACCCTGCACCTGCTACACAGTATCAGGGTATGAAGTGGAGCGATTTTCTTGATGCCGATTCCGCAGTAAGATATTACTGGACACAGGAATTTTTCAAGAATATGGACTCTTCAACATCTTCAACATATTTCTATAAGGAACTTGATTCCATAGATACAAAGCTTCACGCCGGTCCTATGTGGGATATGGATAATTCTATCGGCTACGGCTTAAACGGAAGCCGCTGGGGTTATTCTTGGACATCCAGTGAAGGCTGGTATACTAAAAACGCGAGAATTTATCGCTGGAGATCAAATGATTCCGAGCAGGGTTACAGCACAGACAAAGAGTCTCCTCTTAATTTCTACGCTGCACTTGCTACAAACTGTGATGATTTTTGGGATGTGGCGGAGGAATATTGGTACACATATATCTCTCCTGCGGTTGACATTATTGCAGGACGTGCTGTTGATCAAACAGGCGTGCTTAAGTCAGCTTCCGAATATATAAATACAGTGGCAAAAAGCGGCACTATGAATAATCTGCGCCATAATCTTGATAATGACGCAGTGTTTGACACCCAGTACCATATAAATGCTATGACAGCTTGGTTTAACGAGCGTCAGTCTTGGATAAACAGTCAAATTCCCCAGGTAAATATGGGCAACGATTCATCCATATCAATAGCGAGCGTTGAAGACCAAACCTTTACAGGTAATCCTATTGAACCAAAGCCTGTTGTAACTTATAACGGCAAAGTGCTTCAGGAGGGTGTGGATTATTCATACGCATACGGAGCAAACACAAATGTGGGCACTGCTGTGGTATCGGCAGTGGGTAAAGGCTATTATTCAGGTCAGATTTCTGCAAACTTTAATATAGTTAAAGCAGATCTTTCAAATTTCACTGTTCAAATTGATACAAATGCCTATAAGGATATGACTCTTGAAGCTGTAATTACAGATGCTTCAGGAAATGAACTTGTTTCGGGAGTAAGTTACCAGTGGTACAGGGACGGTGTGGCTCTTGCAGGTGAAACATCATCTAAGTACGTTACCGTTGAAGGCGACGTGGGAAGCCTTGTTACCGTTACCGTAACCGGTGATAATTTTAATGTTCAGGGCAGCGCAACTTCAAATTCCTGCAAAATAATTCCCGGCACAAGACCTGAGGGTTATACAAGAACTCTCGCTGCTTGGGATTATGACTATACAGCAGGAAGTGAGCTCCTTGTAAACGCTAATGCCGACGATACTGATTATTACTACTGTGCAACGTCAGGCGAAAATAAAGATACCGCTATATTGAGGGCGTCTGTAAATTCAACTGACCCTGCAAAAATTAAGTGGTCAGGCTCTGCCGACGTTTATGTTAATGAGGATTGTTCTGTTTTGGAAGACGAATCACCTGTAATGGGAACATCAAAGACAGATGGACTTGCTTGGGGCGAGTATCCTTATTTCCAAACCTCCCTCTCCACTGCGGGATATGAAAATATTAAATTCAGCGCCAGACTTGGCGGTACAAAAAAAGCTCCGAGAGATTGGAAACTGCAGTACAGTCTTGACGGAACACATTATTATGATATAACTGCCGCAACCTACTCTATTGTAGAAAACAAAACAATGGAGCTTGCCTTTAACAACGTAATACTTCCTCAGGAGTGTGACAATCAAAAACTTGTTTACATCAGAATGGTTGTTAACGGCAATATTGCAATTAACGGCATTGATACAATAATCAATCAAACAAGCGGAGACGCTTCTGTAAACAATATTCATATTACAGGCTCGTCATTAAAGGTTATTACCGAGCTTTACGCTCCGTCGTTCTCGGTAGAAACCGAATCAAAGCTTTATGACGACGACCTTATTACAATAAGCGATAACAACGGCGGCGCACCTGTTTATTACTCAATAAACGGTGGGGAAGAAATGATTTATACAGGTCAGTTCAGTCCTTTTGATGCCAAAACGTCTGTTATCGGAGATCGTGCAGAGATTGTTGCCTATGCCAAATTCAATGATATTGAAAGCGAAAAAGTAACTGTTGTTTATACTTTCGGCGGCGTAAATATTTTGAGCTTTGATTACGAGACGTACAGTAAAGACGTTACGGCAGGCGCAGTTGCTTCTACAGGCGGCGTGTATGACCAAAGCGGAAAAATGACTGCTTATGCCGACGGCAAAACGCAGTATATTCCTTTGTGGAATAATTCAAATAAAGCATTCAGTGTTGCTCCTGATGATACAATGACTTGGAGCGAAAATTCAGGATTTACCTATCAGGTTTCAACAGCAGGTTATGAAAACGTTACGTTCTCCTGCAAAGCTTATACTACTACTCAAGGACCGAAAAGCGTATCCCTTCAGTACAGCATAAACGGTATGGATTATTATGACGTATCATCAAATGTTGTACTCCCTGCCAACGCAGTTTTGGAGGATTTATTTGTAAATGCGCCACTCCCCGAAGAGTGTGATAACAAAGCTGTAGTCTATATCAGACTTGTTACTGCTGAAAATCTGACTAACGGCGGCGAAACTCTTTGGAACAATAACTCAAAGGGCAACCTTTATGTAAACAATGTTACTGTTTCCGGAGAAGACAACGGTTCGTTTAAAATGCCTTATACAAACAAATCAACAGATTATTTCGGCTCTAACGGCGTTATTGAATATGTAAGTCCCGACGGTATGGATATGACTTATATGGTGCTTGATGAAAGCAATACCATCGTCCAAAGCGGAACTTATCCTCAAACAGGTATTCAGCTTTCAACGGTTGATGGCTTTGAGCCAAACTGCCAGGAAAAATATACTGTTATGATTTATGTTACCGAGGATGAGGATGAAAGCCTTATCAATACCAGAACTTATCAGTACAAAGGTGATGCGGTAGTTAAATTCAACTTTAACTCATCATCTAATCTGTTTGAGAATTTTGTAAGCTCCGACTTTACTTATGTAACAAATACAGGGGGA
Source organism: uncultured Eubacterium sp. (assembly GCA_944385025.1). GTDB lineage: Bacteria > Bacillota > Clostridia > Oscillospirales > Acutalibacteraceae > Eubacterium_R. Next base: position 9,422 of record CALWVQ010000049.1, on the reverse strand, counting down.
GCAAACAGCGGTAAGCTTTCTATGCGTCCTAACGGTTACGACCCTGCTACTCTTGATTACACCGGCACATACGGAGTAAAAGTTGCTTGGTCGGATATCAATTATTTCTATTTTGATGTATATGACGGACTAAACAATCCCGACAATGAGTACAACGGCTACTGGCTCATAGAAACCAGCTCTTTAGGATATGAAGGACTTACTCTTAACCTTGAACAGTTAAGCTCAAATCAAGGACCGAGGGACTGGGGCGTAGCATACAGTACAGACGGTACTAACTATACTTATATAGAAAATTCAAATGCCCGTGCAATAAGCAACGATGTTTCTTCCGACACGGTGGAAACATACGGTAACCTTAAGCTGCCAAGCGAATGCGATAATCAGGAACAGCTTTATATTAAAGTGTTTATTAACGGCGGTGAGGGCGTTGACGGTACAGAACTTGACTTTGCTACCAAAGGAAATACAGGCATCAACGCCATTGAAATAAGCGGCGTTGAAATTGCAAGAACTCTTACAGTTAAAACTTCGGTTATGGCAACTCCTGACACCGACGGCTCCGACATTCCGTGGGCAAACGTTGCAGTATCTGTTGACGGCGCAGCAGCAGGCACAACAGACGCCAACGGTGAGCTTGTTTTAAAATACGAAAAAGGCTCAACCCATACGGTAACTGTTACCGACGCTCAATTCGGAACAAGAGAGTATACTGTAACCCTTGACGGCAATACCTATGTTAATGCAGGATTGTTTGTGTTTGATTTAAACGGCGACGGTATAGTAAACGCTAAAGACTATGCTTTGCTGATTAAGGACAGCAGATACACACAGGCAAAAGACGCATTTAAAAACTTTATAAATTACGACTGTTCGGATTTTTCGTATCCGACAAATCAGTAAAATTTCAAACCCCCGTCACAAGACGGGGGTTTAGTTTATATAAGGTTTAAAAAACGTATTGACAGAAATTAACAGTTGTGCTATATTGAAGCTGTACTACTTGAGTTAATACGGTTATTACGGTTAGGAAAGGAGCAGGTATGATAAAAATTAACATCAGAAGCGGCGACCCAATCCACATCCAAATTGAAAAACAAATTGTAAAACTCATCAATTTGGGGGTATATGAACAAGACAGTCTGTTGCCTTCGGTTCGCTCAATGGCTTGCGATTTGGGGATTAATCCCAATACCGTGGCAAAGGCTTACAAAAGTCTTGAGCAGGCAGGAATCATCTATACCGTGGCAGGAAAGGGCGCTTTTGTAAGCACCAGAGAACTGGACGAAATTCACAAGCTGGTTCTCAAAGAACTTGAAAAGGCTTTTGTAGACGCTAAAAACGCAGGAGTTGAAAAAAGCGTTGTGCTTGACAAAGTCAATCAGGTGTGGGAGGAAAAAGAATGATAGAAATTAACAGTGTTACGAAACTCTTTGGGGAAAAAAGAGCTTTGGACAATATCAGCTTTAAAATATCAAAGGGCTCTATTTTCGGCCTTGTTGGTTCAAACGGAGCGGGAAAATCCACTCTTTTGCGCATTATAGCAGGTGTGTTTGATGCAGACGAGGGTCAGGTCCTTATGGACGGTGAAACTCCTTTTGAAAACAACAGAATAAAGGATAAAACTGCTTTTGTTTCTGATTTTCCGTATTTTTACAGCGGTTCAACAATGGAGTCTATGGCAAGTTATTATAAAGCCATTTATTCCACTTGGGATAACAGAAGATACGCAATGCTTAAAAACTATTTTCCTATAAACCCCAATCAGAAAATTGCAACTATGAGTAAGGGCATGCAAAGACAGACAGCAATAATTCTTGCTCTTTCATATAACCCTAAATATATTTTATTTGACGAGATTTTTGACGGACTTGATCCTGTAATCCGTGAGCTTGTTAAGAAAATACTTATCGACTATGTGGCTGAAACTAATGCGACGGTAATCATTGCCACACATAATTTGAGAGAGCTTGAGGGCTTTTGCGACCATATCGGTCTTCTCCATTTAGGCGGAATACTCCTTGAAAAAGATATAGACGGCGACTCAATCGGTCTTTACCGTGTTCAGTTTGTTGTAGATGACGAGAGTTTAAATGATATAAGAAATTCTCTTCACATAGTTAAAGAGCTTCACCAAGGCAAAATGACTGAAATTACCGTTAAAGGCGAGATTGAAAAGATTGAGGAAATTATTAACAGTAAATCGCCTGTTTTCTTTGAAACTTTACCGCTGACCCTTGAGGAACTATTTATAAGTGAAATGGAGGCTGTTGGATATGACATCAACAATTTTAACGCCTAAAAGCAATTTTAGCACCGTAATTAAAAATGTTACCCTACGAAATATAGGCTCTGTTATATTTATTTTGATTGTTAATTTATTAATGGCTGTTGCCGGCGTATCCATAAGCGTAAGCTTATACTCCGATCAGCTTGCAGACTTTTTAGTTAACAAGAATTTTGAAACTGTTGATTTAACAATGGAAACTGTTGCTGTTATCGGTGTAGCCTGCGTTACGTGCGGACTGCTTAGTATCGGTATTGCGCCGAATCTGTTTCGTGAAATTTACAGCAAAAGAGCCTGTGACTTTTACTTTTCAGCGCCTGTTAAAAGAGGCACATATTTTACTGCATCATACCTGTTCGGCGCTGTTCTTAACGTGGTATCAATGGTTATACCGGTAGCAATTTTTGTTGTTGCGCTTAAAGGTGTAAATTCCCAAGTTTTTGTATTTGATGAAAAAGTTATCGCTACTATTTTTTGCGGGGCGGTTTTGGCGCTTCTTGCTATATACAGCGCCTTCATTATGTGCGCCGTAACGGCAGGACGAAAATTTCAGTATTTTCTTTTAAGCCTTATTTGTTTGTTCTGTCCCGCAATAGCAATTTCGGGAATAGATGCAAAACTTAACTCTATATGGGGTTATTTTAACGAAAAAAATATTTATGGATTTATCAGCCCTCCTATAAATGCGGCAAACGCAGTTTTTTCATATGATACAAAGTATTATAGTTTTGTTTTCATAATTTCAGTTGTTGAAATTATAGGAATGTTTGCAGCAGGCTATTTGGTGTTCAAAAACAGAAAGGCAGAGGTTGCAGAAGTTTCTCTTACAGGTAAGATTTTGCCTTATTTCCTTTTGGGACTTTTTGTGCTTTCCGGTTTTATGTTTACCGATACCGTGTCAAACAATCTTGTTACTGTTATTGTAGGAATTATCTTTGCTGTTATTTCCGGACTTCTTTTCTCAAAAATCTTTTATCGCAAGTGGTTCACTAAAATTACGGCAATTACTACCGGGGCAGTTTGTGCCGCCTGTGTGATTTTTGTATGCTCAATTTATCTGCCAAGCTATGATAATTATGTTAAATATATTCCCGATGCCGATGAAGTTGAAAGCATAGAATTGACTGACGTTTACGGAATTAATGAAAATGATTTAGTCAGCAGACTGATGTTTATGGGTGCATATGATTCAGACGAACTTTATATTGACAGTGATACTGTAACAATTAAGAGTAAGCAAGGCATAGAGGATGCTATGAATCTGCACAAAAATACGGTAAGCGATGATGCAATTTCCAATACTCAACATTTTCAGTTAGGAGTAGACGATTTGCTTTTCGGAACAGACAGTTACTATCCTACTTATGGATATACTATCACTTACAATCTTAAAGACGGCAATCAGGTTAAACGCACTTATTCAGTCGGAACTGCTTATGTAGAAGACGCTCTTCTGCAGCTTTTCAGAAATAAAGAGGTCATTACTCAAAGTTATTATGCTTACAGTAATACTGATGATATTTTGCTTATGACCAGTATTGATAATGATTATAATTATAGTTATGAATATTATGAGTATGATGATGTCATTACTGAGGATATAACGCAAGACAATTATGATTACAGCGAAAATTATGACTACAGTGAAACTGAAAAATCAGTAATGACAGTAGATCAGGCAATAGAGTTTATCGATATTTATTCTGACGATACCATAACTGTTGATGAGGACGATTTCAGAATAGTGCTTACTGGTATGTATGAGTCTATACTGTCAAGCGTAAGTTTTACTGATGATTATAAAGAACCGTCATACAACGTTAATATTTACTACATTGACCCTTCTGCAACTGAAGAGCAAAGGAAAACGCTGAAGTCAATGACCAGTCAGGAAATTTTGAGCCTTTATGAAAAAGATGTATACAGCGACAATGTTACACAGGAACAAAGAGATCTTTTTATGGTATTAAATGTAAGCGTTGTTAACGTATTCGATTTCCAAGGCGCCACAATAAGTTATCTTGAACAGGTAAGTAAAAAATAAAATAAGCGGCTATGCGTGAGCATAGCCGCTTTTATTTTACTGTTTATTCGCTTTCTTCTTCAAGAGCGTTTATTTCGTCAGCACTCATATTGTAAATATAGTCAATAAGCATCTGCTTGTTTTCCTCTACATTAATGCTGATTACGCTGTTGCCCTGAATTGAGGCGTATTCCCAGGTGTTGTCAAAAGGCACTTTTGCCTGTACCATATCACCTGTAATACAAATTCCAGCCATTCCTATAAGCTTTGTGATTTCACCCTTTGTCAAATCTGTTGTAATGTATTCTGCACTGTTTGACGCCATTTTGTAAAGCTTAAGGGGATTTGATTTTGCACCGTCAATAATAGCGCTCATTACTGTACGCTGTCTTTGTGTTCTTACAAAGTCGGTGTCGATTTTTCTTATTCTGCAGTAAGCAAGCGCCTGTTCGCCTGACAGCTTGTACTTTCCTGCCTCAAGAGTAACGTTGCCGTATCTTGCAGGGTGGTTTGTAACTTCGTTTGCCTCTTCCTCTGTTACGTCAACCTCAACGCCGCCGAGGCTGTCTACAAGAGTTTTAAACATTTCAAAGTCAACTACTGCATAGCCGTCAATAGCAACGCCGAAATTGTACTCAATAGCGTCAACTACACCTTGGTATCCTCCCGATGAGCAGGCGGCGTTAAGCCTTTGCTCATATTCAAGAGTGGGGATATACAGCCACGTGTCACGCAAAAATGACACGATTTTAATACATTTGTGCTTTGTGTCAAAGGAAACAAGCATCATCGTGTCTGACCTTGTCTGTTCTGCCTTTTCGTCAGATCTTGCGTCAACGCCTAAAAGCAAAATGTTTTTTACAGACGAACTGCTGTAAAGACTGTCTTCAGATACATAGCCGTTATCTTCTTTTTCAAGGTAATTTACCTTGCCCATAACGGTGCTTACAGAACCTACGACAGCAATTATGATTACAAGAAAAACGGCTAAAACTGCAATGCCCGGATTGATTTTAGGTTTCTTCTTTTTATCCTTAGGGGTGGTATTTTTGCCCCTTCTGTCGTTTCTGTCTGTTCTTTCTCTTTGAACTCTCGGATTTCTGTCAGATGAAACTGAGCGAAAATCTTCCGCCCTTTCGCTTCTGAAATGCTGGGGCGGTTCTACGTCGGGCAAAGTTCTGTCAGAGCTGTTGCAGGGGTTTATGCCCTGTCTCTCTACTGTATTTTTATCAGCAGCATTCTTTATGCTGTTTTCTCTGTTGTTAAAATTAAGGTCAACAGGTGAAAAACCGTAGTAATTTTCCTCTTCAGGTACAGTTCTGTCTGCCTGCTCGTTACGGTTTCTCTTGTCGGGATTAAAGCCTTTGTTTTCAAAACGAGGCATAACCTCACCTCCATTTGAAATATTACTACATATTCAAAACAAATTCAACAATCAATTTGTAAAATGTGTTGCAATTTAATGGTAATTAATTTAAAATAAAGGGTAACGAGTTAGCAAGGCAGTTGCGTATTGCTTTGCAATATGAGGAAAGTCCGAGCAGCACAGAGCAGGATAACGGCTAACGGCCGCCGAGGGTGACCTCAGGGAAAGTGCAACAGAAATAAACCGCCTTGATTATTTCGAGGTAAGGATGGAAAGGCGAGGTAAGAGCTCACCGAGGAGGTGGAGACATCTCCTGCCATGTAAACCCTATCCGCTGCAACATCGACTAAAGGGTTGTTTGCTCGACACATAACTTTGAAGGATGGCTGGAGCATAGCAGCAATGCTATGTCGAGATAGATAACTGCCCACGACAGAACTCGGCTTACTGCTAACTCGTTAATTGATTTTTAGGGGTAAAATTTATGTTGGTTAATATGCGTGAGCTTCTTGCAGACGCGCAAAAGGGCAATTACGCCGTAGGCTCATTTTCCGTTGCAAATATGGAAATGGTGCTGGGCGTTTTACAGGCGGCAAAGGAGCTTAATGCACCTGTAATTTTGCAGATTGCAGAGGTTAGACTTAAACAAAGTCCGCTGGAATTAATAGGACCTTTAATGGTGGCTGCGGCAAAAAATGCCGACACACCTGTTGCCGTTCACTTTGACCACGGCAAAACTGTTGAAAAAATAACACAGGCGCTGGAAATCGGATTTACCTCCGTAATGTTTGACGGCTCTCATCTCCCTCTTGAAGAAAATATGGAAACTACCAAAAGGGTTATTGAAATCGCAAAAAAATACGGCGCGTCTGTTGAGGCGGAAATCGGCTGCGTAGGCGGAAGTGAGGACGGCAGCGAGGATATTGCAATTAATTGCACAAAGCCTGAAGACGCAGTTAGATTTGAGTCTGAAACAGGAGTGGATGCTCTTGCAATAGCTATCGGTAACGCCCACGGCAACTATAAGAGCACGCCGAAATTAAGATTTGATATTTTGCAAGAGGTGGACGAAAGGACTTCTGTTCCTCTCGTTCTTCACGGCGGAACAGGTATCACGCCTGACGATTTTGTAAAATGCTCTCATAACGGAATTAAAAAGATAAACATAGCAACCGCAACATTTGATACAGTTGAAAATACGGTACGCAGATGCTATAATGAAAACAATATTAACGGTTATTATGATTTGCAGGGCGCCGAGGTGCAGGGTGCTTACGAAAACGCTAAAAAGCACATTTTGATTTTCGGCACAGACGGCAAAGCGTAAAACTGTATTTAGGAGTAAAAATTTATGAGTTATATTGAATTTGATATGTCAAAACCTCTTGACTTTATCCCCATAGGCAGAATTGCCATTGACTTTAACCCTACCGATATGTATAGACCTTTGAGCGAGTCCTCAAACTTTAATAAGTATGTAGGCGGCTCTCCTGCAAATATTGCGGTAGGTCTTGCACGTCTTGGCTGTAAGGTAGGATTTTGCGGTTGTGTCAGCAATGACCAGTTCGGCGACTTTGTAGTAGATTACTTTGAAAAAGAGGGGATTGACACAAGTCAGATTACAAGAGCCAAAAACGGCGAGTGTATCGGACTTACCTTTACTGAAATTCTTTCAAAAGAAAAGTCGTCTATCCTTATGTACCGTGACAATGTGGCAGATTTTTGTATGTGTCCTGAAGACATTAAGGAAGATTATATCGCATCTGCAAAGGCTATCGTAATAAGCGGTACTGCCCTTGCAAAGTCACCCTCAAGAGAGGCGTGCCTTAAAGCAATGATGCTGGCAAAGAAAAATAATGTAAGAATTATTTTTGATATTGACTACCGTGAATACACTTGGAAATCGAAGGACGAGATTGCTGTTTATTACAGCCTTGTTGCTCAAAATGCAGATATTATTATGGGCTCTCGTGAGGAGTTTGACTTGACAGAGGGTATTGTAGGCGTTAAGGAGTCAGACACCGAAAGCGCTAAATACTGGCAGTCATTCGGGGCTGCAATCTGCGTTATTAAGCACGGCAAAGAAGGCTCAACAGCTTACACTAACGACGGTAAGTTCTACTCAATCAAGCCATTCCCGGCAGTTAAGCTTAAGGGATTTGGCGGCGGCGACGGCTACGGCTCATCATTCCTTTACAGTCTGCTTCAGGGCAAGGAAATTATCGAGTGTCTTGAGTTCGGCTCCGCATCTGCCTCAATTCTTATTTCCGCTCATTCCTGCAGTGACGCTATGCCGTCTGCAAAGCAGGTAGAGGAATTTATCAAAAAGAGCAAAGAAGAATACGGTGAAATGGTGGCAAGAGTATAATTTTTTGCCGTGTGCCGTAAGGTGAAATTATGGAGAAAATCAGTGCTTTTACCGAGGTAGAAAATTTAAAGTCTAATAAAGTATTAGTAAATTCGGATAAATCATGCTGCGACAGCAATACCACTATAACTTTTCAAGGCGAAAACAATATTTTAGTGGTAGAGGACGGTGTAAGGCTTCACTCGAGCAAAATTAATTTTAATGCAAATAACAGTATAATTTATCTTTCAAGCAACAAACATATATACTATCTTAACGTGTCTGTATTTAATGACAGCGCCGTTTATTTCGGCAAAGATAATTACTTTAACGGCGCACTTAATATAAGTGTGTCCGAGTATCAGAATGTGATTATCGGCGCCGATTGCCTTTTCTCTTTCGGCATATGGATAAGAACTGCAGACCCTCACGTTCTTTATGATGCCCAAACCAAAGAGCGCATTAATAAAAGTAAAGGCGTATTTTTGGGCGATCACGTGTGGATAGGTCAAAATGTTTATTTGCTTAAAGGCACCTGTGTGGGCTCCGGGGCAGTAGTAGGAGCGGCGAGCGTAGTTTCGGGTAAAAAGCTTGCCTCAAACTGCTGTTACGGCGGCAATCCTGCAAAGCTGTTAAAAGAAAATGTGTTCTTTTCTCATAATTGCGTAAACGGCTGGCTGCCCAATGATACAAAAAAATCTCAAATAATGGACAGCGATGATTTTATATACGGCAAAAGCGGAGAGATTTTTGACTTTGCAGTGGTTGACGCAAAACTTAAAAAAATCAAAACTGCCGCTGAAAAGAAGGAATATCTTGAAAAGGTTTCCGCATCAATAAAAAGTAAAAACAGATTTTATATTGAAAAACCGCCTGTAAAGAAAAAATCATTTTTCAGCAGATTGTTCGGTTAAATAATAACACCCTTGTGCTGATGCACAAGGGTGTTTTGCTGTTTATATTTAAAAGTTAAAGTTGTTATATCCCCAATGGTCGATTTCTGTATACTTAACATACGTTCTGTCAGGGGAAACGGATAAATACTTTTCACTTAAGTGGCAAAGCCTTTTTGTTAAGTCATCGTATGCCTCGTTGCTTGCACTGCCGAAAATTGAAACGTCAAACATTGCACAAGGCTCATCTGAACCTTTAAAGTACATTTCTTTTTCGCCCTCAAGGCTTACCATAAGCCAAGCTTCGCTTTTGCCGGGGATTGCAGTGATTGCTTTTCCTAATTGTGATTTAATATCTTTATCAATTTTCTGATTTGTTTTAACTTCAATAAAAGGCATAATATCTCTCCTTAAAATTATTCAACGGAAATTCCTTTTTCCTTTCTCTGCTGGGCAAGCTCTCGTTCGATTCTATCTCTGTATTCGCCTGTCAGCTTGTAGAAAAA
>CALWVQ010000048.1 GCA_944385025.1 uncultured Eubacterium sp. | reverse complement strand
CTGCAATTTCGTCCATAGGCTTGCCCTCGCCTACAAGGCTTATAACCTCGCTTTCAGCGAAAACAGTACACTGTGCAGTAATAGGAATAGTGTTTTTTGCGTTAAGTGACAGCTTGCAGAATTCAGGTAAAGTCATTTCAAAGGCGTTTGCCATAGCCTCGAAAAATCGACCTGTTCCTGCGGCACACTTGTCGTTCATAGCAAAGTTTTTAACAGTTCCGTCGGTGTCAACTGCAATACCCTTAACGTCCTGTCCGCCGATGTCGATAATTGCCTTAACATTGGGGTTAGTTACGTGAACACCCATTGCGTGACAGCTTATCTCACTAATATTCTCATCAGCAAAAGGCACCTTGTTTCTGCCGTATCCTGTGCCGATAAGGTATGTTAAATCCTCTGCTGAATTTAAGTCGTCAACTTTGTTTATAGCTTCCTCAAGAGCAAGCTCGGCACTTTTAACAGGGTTAATCTTACTTCTTACTGTTGCATCTGAAACAATTTTTCCGTTTTCGTCTAAAATAACACATTTTGCGTAGGTTGAGCCTACGTCACATCCGCCGAAATATTTCATAATATTATTTACCGCCTTTCCTAATTACCACGCCATTGAATCGTCAAAATCAACAAGTGTTGGGTCAACAGGCTCTTCCTGAAGAACTGTGGTCATATACTTGTTAATCTGTTCACGCATATCTCGTCTTGAAATTGTACGAGGGTCCATAAGATCCTGCTGTACCCATATAAAGTTGATGTTTCTCTCTCTTGCCTGGTCGTCAAAAATACCGTTAAGTCCGTCCATACCTTTGCAGGAAATCTGGTCGTACATAATAACTGTATCAGCATTGAATTCTTCGCAAATTCTCCAAAGCTCGTCAACAACATTCTGATAACCGCCCTTAGTGTGCTTTCTCATAGTTGTGCGCTGAAGAGTTTTAGCGTAGGTTGCAAGGGATTTGTCCTGATTTTCCGTGTCGTACATTATGTAGGAAATCATAGTTTCCATATCCATAACAACATTAACGCCCCAGCAGTTTTCAAGCCAGTTTGCAAGGCTTGTGTAGTAGTTAGCAGGGCAGGACCATACTATTGCACGGTGGCGCATTTCCTTTGAACAGCGTGTTTTCTTTTCAAAGGCTTTCATCATTATCTTGTTTACTTTTTTGTCTGTCTTGAGAAAACGCTTGTCAAATCCGCCTGAAAGGTGGAAATAAAACAACCTGTAAAGCCAGAAAGTAGCGCCTGTCATCTGCGGATAATCCGTCTTGTTTATATCCCACTTTTGAAGCTCGTATTCAAGCTGTTTGTTGTAGGTCTTCATTGCAGAGAAATATGCGTCCCAGTCAAATTTTTCGCCCGTTTGCTCTTCAATGAACTTAATGCAGGACTTAACCTCGTCAACAGCGTATTCCTGTACTTCCTCTTCGGTGTATCTGAGCGGTACGTTTACTACGTGAGAGGGGAGATTAAAGCGCCTGTCAATATAAGATGAATTCATAATAGAGCCGTCGCAGGGCATATTGCAGGACAAAAAGCACTTGCCGAACATAGGGTAGTCGTCATTAATTGCCACGCCTGCTTCAGCTGACGGAAGGGGACAAACATCGGCAGGAACACCGTAGCTTTCCGTAATATCAAGGTAGGGAGGAGTAATATGCTGGTCTACCATTGAGGAAAGGAAAATAGGAATTGTCTGCACAGGAACTCCGTAAAGATTTGGGAAACCTGCCATAATCTCAAAGGAGAATAATTCGTCCATACAAACTGTCTTGTCTGACATTTTTGAGTTCTTGTGAAAATGCTTGTCATTTTTGAAAAGCACGTTAATCATATCGGTAGTGTGCTTAATCATTGCATTAAAATGAAGATGGGTCATTTTAAGCTGAGGCCCTCTTAATCCCTCTGTGTGCCTGTCAATCCAAGCGGGAGCTGAAAGGTAGCTTGCCATCCAGCGATAACTCCACAAGCCTTTTACTGTGGATACAGGAGCCTTAAGCACCATAACTATCATATCTTTCCAAGTAATAAGCCAGCGGTAGTAGTCGTACATCGTATCGCCTAAGCCACGCCATTCTCTGTGCTTGAGAATACCTGTCTTATCCTTGTGGAGTTTACCTAAATTTTTAGGCTGATTTGACCAAAAACTCATTATTTACCCTCCTTTGCCTTTTGAATTTTCTTAATTTCAAGGCTTTCAACAAAAGCCTGAACTCTCGTTCTTAACTGACCTGATGCGTTAGCTGTGTACTGCCTGTCAACTGTTACAGAGGGAATACCGAATTCATTAGTAATAATGTGAGAGGCAAGGGCACGCTCGTATCCCCAGTATTCACAGAATTTTATCTGCTCATAAATAACGCCGTCTGCGTGATATTTTTCAACAAGGTGTTTAACAAAATCTCTTCTGCCGTGCACCTTTTCCTGACTCATATATCGAGGACACTGACAGGTTTTCATATAGTGTAAAACTATCTGCTCAAGTACGTCATCAGTATCGTTTAAAACAATTTCTTCTCTGCCCGGCAGAGAGCCGAAGCAGTATCTGTCTGCAACAACCAACGCTCCGCTTTCCTCAATCAGCTTTGTAAAGTCAGGGTCGTCCATTTCAGAGCCTACAATAACAACCTTCGCCCTGTAATTTTTCTTTTCGTCGGGAACTCTTGTTTTTAATTCCTCTGCTGTTTCACGAAGCTTGTCAATAATGAGATATTTAGGACAGCAGTATGTAATGAGGTTTAGAATGTGAAATTCGTAACCTGTAATACGAGGGTTTTTCTCTTTTCTGTATTCGCCGATTTCTGTAATAAGACGGCAAACCTCATTGTGTTCTTTAACTGCTTTTCTCAAAGCATCGTCGCTTGTATCTACACCGTAAACATCCTTAAGCTTGTCAAGAACCTTAATCCTCATTTGGTTTGCATAATGCTTAATTGTGTGAGGCTCGATTTTAAAAGGAATATCTGCAATAGATACGAAAAATTTGTCATTTTCTACAAGGTTTAAAAGCTCAAAATGCTCGTAAGCTCTGTTCATTTCTGAACAGGACTCTGAGCCCATAAGAGCTGACAAAAAGTTGTATCCGCCTTCGATTCCTCTTTCAAGAATTGCCTTTGAAAAACCGCAAAGGTACGAGCTTAAATAGTATGTAGCAATGTCCATAGAGCCTGTTCTCGGAGCTCTCATTCTTACGGAAAAGCAGTTGCCAACATTAAGCAAAACCTCAGGAATATGATAGCAGGTGTAGCCTATTGCTTTGTTTCCCTCACTGATTGCCTGAGTGACTAAATCGTTTTTAGCTTCCTGCAAAAGATTTTCAAAATGTATAAGATGTTTTAAGTCTTTCATTACAGCACCCCGATTTTTTCAAGAGCCTCTTTAGCGCCCTTTACTACGTTTGAATTTTCGGGAAGATTGAAAATATTTTCTCCCTGAATGTCGAACATTGAAAGGTTTTTGTCCTCAAGTATACAGCTTAAAATTTCAATGCCGTTAGTATTTATGTATTCCTTTAATGACAAATCAGCCATTCTGTTAACTATTGCACCGATTTTTTCATACATAACAAGCTCGTCTGCAACACTTTTTATAGTGTTTATTACCTGACATCCTTTTTTGCTTGGGTCTGTTATTAAAAG
>CALWVQ010000047.1 GCA_944385025.1 uncultured Eubacterium sp. | reverse complement strand
TGATTTTTTTCAAGGTAATACTTTAGCTCCTTGGCAACCTGATTGGCAAGATAATTTTTTGTTTCGGGAAGTATTCCTTCGTTTACAAAGGGCTCTACCTCTTTCAGTTTTATCTTAATCCTGCGTTTGTTGCCCTGACCCTCGCTTTTCTTCTTTATTTCCATAAAGACAGTGTCTTCAGGGTCGTGTACGTCATAGTATGAGCGTATTCTCATCTTTTCTTTGTATACAGGTCCTGAAGAATTTTGCCTGATGACGTCGTGATTTACCGTATCATAGTAAATACTGTAAATCCTGTACTCGTTACCGTTAAGGCAAAACGGGTCAAGTTCCATATACTCCAGCAAGGAGGGGAGAATTTTTTCAAGCTTTTCTTTTGTTATGAGATACTTTTTTTCATAACGTTTAAAGGTTGAAATTGCCACTTAATATCCCTTCTATTTAGATAATAGACGATTTTATACAAAAACATCGATTTGTTAAATCTTTGTAAATCTTAAGTTATTATAAGGTATGCGAAAAACAAAGTCAAGTGTACTGAATGTAAAATTTATATAAACTATTAGTTTATGGATAAGGGTCTAATTATAAACCGGAGTTTATTAAAGGAATATTGAAAACAGGTATTACAGATGGTATAATATTGCTATAGCACAGAAGTATATAAGACAGGTTAAAAAAGTATGAAAAAAGAAAAAAAACGAACTCGCAGCTCTAAAAATCTAAAAATCAATACCCGTATTGCAATAACGGCAGTTATGGCAATTGTTGTTCCGCTGTTGATAATTGCATCTCTTTCAACGGTGTTATTCAGCACGGTATCAAACTTCTTCAATTTTTCGTCTGTAAATACAAACAGCTACAGTACCATAAATCAAATTCAATGGTCAAAAACGATTTCAAGCATCACCGACGAACTAACAAGCGAAAACAATGACAAACAAAAGATTAAAAATCTTGACGAATACGTTGAACCATTGGAAAAAATCAACTGTAAAATTTATATAGAGAAAGACGGAAAAGCCTTTTATTTTACTCACAATAAGGACGATATAATCAGCCGTGCTCAAAAGCTTGTCAATTTTGATATAGATAAAAACGTAAATTACTTCGGCAACGACGGTATGCTGATTGTAAGTCACACAAAACAAGATAACACATCTGAATACTACACAGTAATAATAACCAACGATGACTACAAAGTAAGCGACGCATCACAAAAATCGGGATTTGATGAACTGTCAAATTTGTTTGTAGGCAGAGCCGGTATGATAATGTTGGCTGTAGTAGGCATTTTCATCATCGCCATTGCTGTGTTTTCCTTTATCACCACTCAAACAATAGTTAAACCGATAAACAAAATTGCTCACGGTGCAGATGAAATTGCACGAGGTAATTTAGATTACGAAATTGACTACAAATCAACCAACGAACTGGGTCAGACGGTTGAAAGCTTTAACGATATGAGACGCAGACTGAAAGAGTCTATTGAAAGTCAGAAAAAAGCTGAAAAAGAAAGACAGATACTGGTAGCGGGAGTTGCCCACGACTTAAGAACACCTTTAACCTCTGCAAAGGGATACGCTGAAGGTATTATTGACGGTATTGCAGATACTCCCGAAAAACAGCAGCGTTACCTTGAAACTATCTGCTCGTCCATTTCGGAAACAGAAAAAATACTTGATGATTTGCTTACTTTATCCCGCCTTGAACTGCAAAGCTATGAAATAAATCCTACAAAAGTAAACGTAAAAGAATTTTTTGACGACGGCGCCAGTGAAATCGGACTTATGCTGGAGGGAGTAAATTTTGATTTTGAATATAATAACAGATGCTCGAAAGAGGCGGAAATCCTTATTGACGCCGACAGATTCAGCCGTGTAATCAACAACATTATTTCAAACAGTGTTAAGTATGCCAAAGAAGATAAAAAGGGCGAGGTAAGACTTACTCTTGAAGAATACGAACATTCTGTTATAATTGAAATAAGTGATAACGGTATAGGAGTTGACCAAAAAAGCCTTGCAAATATTTTTGACCCTATGTATAGGGCCGACCCTGCAAGGACAAGAGTATCACAGGGCTCAGGTCTTGGACTTTCGGTATGTAAACAGATAGTAGAGCTTCATTCAGGCTCAATTTGGGCAAGGAGCAGGCTGGGCGAAGGCTTGTCCATATTCATTTCACTGCCCAAAGCAGAGGAGGAAAACGATGAGTAAAATACTTATTATTGAAGATGATAACAACATTCTTCAGCTTGAGATGGACTATCTTGAGGCAAACGGTTTTATTACCGACTTTGCCACAGACGGAAAAACCGGAGCAGAAAAAGCTATCCACGGTAATTTTGATTTAATCCTTCTTGATATAATGCTTCCCGAACTTGACGGATTTACCGTCTGCAGTCAAATCAGAAAGAAAAAGGATATTCCCATTATTCTTGTCAGCGCTAAAAAAGAAGATATGGATAAAATTACGGGACTTGGATTCGGCGCAGACGATTATATTGTAAAACCGTTTTCACCCGGAGAACTTGTTGCAAGAATAAAGGCTCATATTTCCAGATACAACAGATTAAAAAATAACGACGAGCCTGATATTCTTCAAATCGACAAGCTGTCCCTCAATAAAAACACAGGTGATGTCAAATTCAGCGGACAGCCCATCACCCTTACAAAAAAAGAATTTGACGTCTTATTTTTAATGGCTTCAAAACCCGATGCTGTTTTCAGCAAAAACGAACTTTTCGAAAAGGTTTGGGGATATGATTCACTGGGCGATACATCTACCCTTACAGTGCATATTAACAGAATAAGGGATAAACTTAAGGAAGCCGACGAAAACGCTGACTACATAAAAACAGTTTGGGGCAGAGGATACAGGTTCAAATAACAAAAAATGCTTGCAGTACATAAACTGCAAGCATTTTTTTATTCGTCTGCTTCGGTGGAAAGTAAAATTCGGTCGTTGTCAAGTTCTTCTCCCGAAGTGGTTTTAAACTTATCAAGCAAATCTTTTGTGGTAAGCTTTTTCTTTTCTTCGCCTGAAACGTCATAAATAATTTTACCGTCGTTCATCATAATAAGTCGGTTGCCGATTGCGATAGCGTCCTTCATATTATGAGTAATCATTACAGTGGTAAGATTATCCTTAGCTACAATTTTTTCTGTGATTTCCAACACTTTTTTTGCTGTTTTAGGGTCAAGCGCCGCCGTATGCTCGTCAAGAAGAAGAATTTTAGGTTTTTTAAGCGTTGCCATAAGAAGAGTTACTGCCTGTCTCTGTCCCCCTGAAAGAAGTCCTACCTTTGAAGTAAGACGGCTTTCAAGTCCCAAATCAAGACTTTCAAGCACTTTCGCGTACTCTTCTTTTTCTTTGTGTGTTACGCCGAATTTAAGTCCCCTTGCCTGTCCTCTTCTTGCGGCAATAGCAAGGTTTTCGTCAATCTGCATATCTGCGGCAGTACCGTTCATAGGGTCTTGGAATACTCTGCCGATATACTTTGCTCTTTTGTGTTCGGGAAGTTTAGTAACGTCAGTTCCGTCAATAGTAATAGTTCCGCAGTCAACAGGATATACGCCTGCAATCATATTAAGCAAAGTTGATTTACCTGCGCCGTTGCCGCCGATAACAGTTACAAAATCTCCCTCATTAAGCACCAAATCAATGCCTTTTAACGCTTTTTTCTCGTTGATAGTGTTAGGATTAAAGGTTTTGTATACGTTTTCTATTTTAAGCATTTTCCTTTCCCTCCTTTTCCCTTACTTTAGCGCTGGCTTTTTTGCCCGCCACTTTACTTTTCCAGTAAGGCACGCCGAGGAAGATAGCAACAACGATTGCCGAGAACAGCTTTAAATCATTGGCGTCAAATCCAAGACGAAGTACAAGAGAAATAACGATATAGTAGATTATGCTTCCGAAAACGCAGGCAAGAAGTCTTAAAGCAAAGTTTTTGAAAATCTTACCGAACACAACCTCGCCGATTATAACTGCGGCAAGACCGATTACGATTGCGCCTCTTCCCATATTTACATCGGCAAAGCCTTGATACTGTGAAAGAAGAGCGCCTGAAAAAGCTACGATACCGTTTGAAAGCACAAGACCTAAAATCTTGTTTTTATTTGTGTTTATACCGTTTGCCCTTGCCATATTCTGATTACAACCTGTGGCACGAAGTGAATGGCCGATCTCAGTGCCGAAGAACCAGTAAAGTATAGCAATAATCAAAACGGTAATAATTGACGATACCAAAATTGATTTTGGTATTTCACCCAAAGAAACTACCAAATCGTAGTTACGGGCACTTATTACCTGATTTGCCTTGTTACCCAAAATACGCAGATTTACCGAATACAGGGCAAGCTGGGTAAGAATACCTGCCAAAATTGCCGGTATACCGAATGTGGTATGGAAAATACCTGTTACAAGTCCTGCGATGCAGCCGGCAAGAAATGCTATCAGCATTGAAAGGTACAGATTCATTCCGCTTACGGTACACATAACAAGAACTGCACCGCCTGTGCCTATTGAGCCGTCTACCGTCAAATCGGCAACATCCAGAACTCTGAAAGTGATATAAACGCCTATTGCCATAATGCCCCAAATAATACCCTGTGCCACAGCGCCGGGCATTGCGGCAAAAAATGCAGAAAAAAATGACGCCATAAATTTAGTCCTCCGCTTGTATTTTAATATCCTGAAAAGCGCAATCAAGGGCGGAGGGTTTTCACCCACCGCCCTGCGCTTTTTAGTTTTAGTTAAAGCTTACTGCATTATTCAGCAGTAATGTCAAGAGCCTCATAGCCTTCAGGAACAGTAATTCCAAGAGATTTTGCACGGTCAACAACGTACTTCTTTGTAAGATCAGATGCGTAAGCAATCTCCATTGTTGCCGGGTCTTTGCCCTCTGTCAAAATCTCTACAGCCATCTTACCTGCTTCATAACCGATGCTGTAATAGCTGATTGAAAGAGTTGCCACACCGCAGCCTTTGCAGATACCCTCTTCACCTGCAAATACAGGAATTTTAGCCGGCTCTGTAATCTCATTTACAGCTGCTGTTGCAGATGCGATTGTGTTATCGGTAGGAATGTAGATAACGTCTACTTCGCCTACTGCCTTTGTTGTAACGTCTGCAATCTGATTTGTATCAGCGATTGTGTACTCTGAAACAGTGAAACCAAGCTCTGTAAGTGTTTTTGTAATCTCATCTGCCTGATACTTTGAGTTAGGCTCTGCTGAACAGTAAAGAATACCTACTGTTTTTGCATCCGGGCAAAGCTCTTTAATCATCTCTGCCTGCTGTGCAAGAGGAGCAAGGTCAGCAGTACCAGTTACATTCATACCTGTTGTACCTGTCCAGTCGGAAATGTCAAGGGCAGTTGCAAAATCGGTTACTGATGTTGCAACGATTGGAATTGATACGGTGTTTTGCATAGCTGCCTGAAGAGCAGGAGTAGCATTTGCCATAATCAAGTCAACGCCCTCTGAAACGAACTGATTTGTGATTGTTGAGCAGGTGTTTGAATCGCCGCCTGCATTTTGCTCTTTAAACGTAACTTTATCGCCTAAAGCTTCAGTCATAGCTGCTTTGAAACCTTCGGTAGCTGCGTCAAGAGCGTCGTGCTGAACTAACTGACAGATGCCTACTGTATAAGTTTTATCTGCATTAGATTCTTCTTTTACAGCGTTTGAACAGCCTGCAAAAGCAGTTGCTACAAGCACGCCTGAAAGTGCTACGGCAGTTACTTTTTTGAATAACTTGTTCATAAAAATACCCCTTTGTCTTATGAGTTTCAATGTTTGTAGTTTAGCACACAAAAGCGTTAAAGTCAATAGGCTGTAAAAAAATATCTCAAAAAACTTTTCAGCCTTTTGAGATATTTTAACAAATGATATTATAACTGTTCTGCGATGCTGTAAATCATTTCCTTTGATTTTTCCCAGCCGAGACACGGGTCAGTAATAGATTTACCGTAAACGCCGTCCTCTACCTTTTGGCATCCGTCCTCGATATAAGACTCTACCATAAAGCCTTTTACCATTGATTTAATATCGTCGCTGTGGCGCATAGAATGAAGGACTTCGTTGGCAATTCTTATCTGCTCAAGATATTTTTTACCTGAATTTGAGTGGTTGGTATCAATCAAAACAGCAGGATTTTCATATCCGCCGTTACAGTACATATCATAAAGCTGTCTCAAATCCTCATAATGATAATTTGAGTGGTTATTTCCGTGTTTGCTTACGCTTCCTCTCAAAATAGCGTGAGCAAGAGGATTGCCCTTTGATTCAACCTCCCATCCTCTGTAAAGGAAGGTGTGACTGCCCTGGGCAGCCTTAATAGCGTTAAGCATTATTGAAAGGTCGCCGCTGGTGGGATTTTTCATTCCCGCAGGAATATTCATGCCTGAAGACACAAGTCTGTGCTCCTGATTTTCTACTGAACGAGCGCCGATTGCCACATAAGAAAGCAAATCAGACAAATATCTGTAATTCTGAGGATAAAGCATTTCATCTGCACAGGTAAAACCTGTTTGCTCAATGGCAGTCTTATGGAGATGACGGATTGCCTTTATTCCCTCCAGCATATCCGGCTTTTTGTCAGGATCCGGCTGGTGAAGCATACCCTTATATCCTGCGCCTGTTGTTCTTGGTTTTCCTGTATAAATGCGGGGAATAATGATAATTTTATCCTCAACCTCTTTTTGAACGTCTTTAAGGCGGTGGATATAATCAAGAACAGAATCCTCCCTGTCTGCCGAACAAGGACCGATTACAAGAAGAAACTTATCGCTTTCTCCGGTAAACACCTTGGCAATTTCAGCGTCTCTTTTGCTTTTTATTTCTTCAGCCTCTTTTGAAAGGGGCATTTCTTTTTTTATCTCCTGCGGTACAGGTAATTTTCTCTTAAACTCTACATTACTCATGTTATCCATAGTATAAACCTCCTTTTCAGTAAATACTGCAATAAATATTATAATACATTGTAGAAATGTGTCAACAAAATTTTATCAACCGTTTATCTACATTTTAAGATATTGTAAATTTTAATTATGGTTTATTCATAAATGTAGATTTTTATTATTGCTTATGTTAATATATCGGTACAGCAAAAGAGGAGCATTTAAATGGCGATAAAAAATAAAATTTCAAAAGTTGAAAAAATCAAACCTAAATACCTAATTACAGCGTTAGTTTCGGTATTTATTATAGCAGTAATAATAACCGCTGTCAGCATAAGCAACAACGGCAGACGGCACGAAACAGTCACTTTTGATACCCCTGTGGCAACAGGGATTGACGTGTCGGAGCACAACAAGGAAATCGACTGGAAAGCGGTAAAAGAGGATTTTGATTTTGCTTTTGTGCGTGTGGGTTACAGAGGATACACAAAGGGAAACATTCAGCAGGACGAAACTGCAAAAGATAATTTGAAAGGCGCTGAAAAAGCAGGCGTGCCGGTAGGCGTTTACTTTTACACACAGGCAATAACCGAAGAGGAAGCAAAGGAAGAAGCGCAATTTCTCCTTGATTTTATAAAACACTACGACGTATCTCTTCCTGTTATAATTGACTTTGAATACGCTTTTGACAGCAGCGGAAACCACGCAGGAAGACTTTTTGAGGCAAATCTTACCCCTGACGAAAAAGCAGATATAATAAACGCATTTTTCAAAACGGTGAAAAAAGAAGATTATTCCTATGGCATTTACGCATCATCCTATATGCTGGAACACGAAATAAGCAGTCATCTGCTTGACGACAGTGCGATTATCTGGGTTGCGGACTACAA
>CALWVQ010000046.1 GCA_944385025.1 uncultured Eubacterium sp. | reverse complement strand
AATATTTTATTTGTTAATATCTGCTTAAAAAATATGTGTTATTTTGGTAACTCAAGTGAAAACTATATTATAATTCACTTGAGGAAAGGAAAGAAATGATAACAAATCCTTATAAGATTTTGGGTGTACCTGACGGTGCAAGCGAAGAGGAATGCACAAAGGCATATAAAAAACTTGCAAAAAAGTATCACCCTGACCTTAATCCCAACAACAAAGAGGCAGGAAAAAGAATGGCGGAAATAAACGCCGCCTACGATCAAATTAAAAACGGTACTGCTTCACAGCAAGGACAAAATTCCTATAATTACGGATACGGACATTCCTCGTCAAGAAGAAGCAACTCCTCTGCTCCTGATTATCTTAATTCTGCGGCGCAGTTTATCAGAACGGGACAATATCAGCAGGCAATCAATCTGCTTAACAATATTGAAAACAGAGGCGCAAGGTGGTACTACCTTTCAGCCATAGCAAATATGTCGGTGGGAAACAGAGCCGTTGCAGAGGACCACATTAGAACGGCATACGCAAAAGAGCCTAATAACCCGACTTATCAAAGAGCATATCAGCAGATAACCAGCGGCGTTAACCCTATGGACAACAATCCGTTTTCGTCATTTTTTGATTTCGGTGACTTTACCCAGCCCCGTCAAGAAAGGCGTTACAGCACGGCGGAGCCTGTAAGAAGGCGCAGTTGTCTGGGCAGAATTTTCAGGATAATACTGATTATTATAATTATCAGACTTGTGATAAATCTATTTTCAAACTTTGCATATTACAACTCAATGAGGCGTTATAATCAACAATACAACGATTACTCGTATTCACAGCAATACGGAAATGATAACGAAGAACAAGGCGGGCAGGAACCGCCCATAAACTATTTCGGCGAGGCAAGAGAACAGGAAGAGAAATTATGAAAGAGTTTTTTACAAAATTAGGCTATAAAATCCAGCGTTTTATGATAGGACGATACGGCATTGACCGTTTGTGGAGAGCGCTGATTGTTTTCTATTTCATAGCCTTGATAATTGCTAATATTTTTTACAGATTTTCAAAAATCACCTATTGGGCATTTTTCGTGCTTGCAACTGCCATTGTGATTTTTGCAATTTTCAGAGTATTTTCAAAAAATATCGAGGCAAGGCGCAGTGAGAATGAAAGCTGGTTAAGATTCGAGGGAAATATCAGGCAGAAATTTATGTTTGAGAAAAACAAGTTCAGCCAAAGAAAGACTCACAAATTTGTTAAATGCAAAAAATGCAAAAAAGTTTTACGTCTGCCCAAGCACAAGGGTAAAATCAATGTCACCTGCCCCCACTGTCAAAGCTCTTTTATCGTAAACACAGGAAAAAAGAAATAACAAAACTAAAACTCCTTACCTTGTCGGTAAGGAGTTTTCTTTATCCTTCGTCTATTGGATTTTTAAAGTCTGTTTTTGCTTCTCTGCCGTACTTGTTTTCATAGCCTGGATTTATATAATCCTCAACAACCTTGCCGTCACGGATTCTGATTACTCTTTCAGCCTCTTCTGCAATTTCATTGTCGTGAGTAATAACGATTACAGTTCTGCCCTCGTTTTTTAGCTGATGGAGAATTGCCATAACGTCCTTTGTAGAATGTGTATCAAGGTTGCCCGTAGGCTCGTCGGCAAGAATAACGGGAGGTCTTGCGGCAATGGCTCTGGCAACTGCCACTCTCTGCTGCTGACCGCCTGACATCTCGGCAGGAAGATGATGCATTCTCTGACCAAGTCCTACTCTTTCAAGAGCGTCTATCGCAATTTTTCTTCTCTCGTCTTTCTTCATTCCCCTGTAAACAAGAGGAAGCTCTACATTCTCAAGAGCAGACAAAGAGGCAATAAGGTTAAATCCCTGAAAGATGAAACCGATTTCTTCATTTCTGATAACGCTCATTTGGTCGTCTGTCAAATCATCAACAAGCTTGCCGTTGATATAATACTCTCCGCTTGTAGGAGTATCAAGAAGTCCCAGCATATTCATAAGTGTGGATTTACCTGAACCTGACTGGCCGATAATTGCCACAAACTCGCCCTCATCAATAGTAAGTGAAACTCCGTCAAGAGCATTTACCTGATTTTCACCGGGATTATATATTTTATAAACGTCACGCACATCAATTAAATGCATAATTTGCCTCCGATTACAATTTGTATATTATGATATTACAAAATATAATTGCAAAAGTCAAGTGCATAATTATTATATTATTGTAAACAATTTTAAAGAGGTGATTTTATGGGCATCAGCAAAGACGATTACAGCAAAATGGTGGACAAGGCAAGCCCCAACTCCCCTGTGCTTTTAAACTGTTTAAAAGCTTTCCTGTTCGGCGGACTTATCTGCACAATAGGTCAAATCATTATGGAACTGCTGAAAACGGCTGGACTTAGTGAAAAAGAAGTGATGGCGGGAACATCGTCAATACTCATCATAATAACCGCAATTCTCACAGGTATCGGAGTATTTGACAAAATTGCAAGTCAGGCAGGCGCAGGAACAATCGTTCCCATAACGGGCTTTGCAAATTCCGTTGTATCCCCTGCCCTTGAATTTCAGCACGAGGGATTTGTGTTAGGTACAGCGGCGCAAATGTTTACCATTGCAGGCCCTGTAATAGTATACGGCACAGCATCATCGTTTATATACGGTTTGATAATTTATATTTTTAAACTTTACTAAATTCATTAATACAAAAGAGCGTTTCAGAAAACTGAAACGCTCTTTATTTTACAATTAGTCCATTTTAGGAAGTTTTGCAAGACTTTCGTTGATTTCTTCGTCAGTTGGAATATAGTTTTCCATTTTTCCGTCGTGGAACTTTTCGTAAGCCATCATATCGAAATAGCCTGTTCCCGTAAGGCCGAATACAATGGTCTTTTCCTCGTTATTTTCCTTGCACTTAAGCGCCTCATCTATGGCAACTTTAATTGCGTGAGCGCTTTCAGGAGCAGGAAGAATACCCTCAATTCTTGCAAACTTTTCAGCAGCCTCAAAAACGTCGGTCTGCTTAACTGAAACTGCTTCCATAAGTCCGTCATCGTAAAGCTGTGAAAGAGTTGAGCTCATACCGTGGTATCTCAAGCCGCCTGCGTGGTTAGGAGCCGGAATGAAATCGCTGCCCAGAGTATACATTTTTGAAAGAGGGCAAACCATTCCTGTATCGCAGAAGTCGTAAGCATACTTACCTCTTGTAAAGCTGGGGCAGGAGGCAGGCTCAACGGCAATAATTCTGTAATCAGCCTCGCCTTTGATTTTCTGACCCATAAACGGAGAAATAAGACCGCCAAGGTTAGAACCGCCGCCGGCGCAGCCGATGATAATGTCTGCCTTTTCACCGTACTTATCAAGAGCAGTTTTTGTTTCAAGTCCAATTACTGACTGATGCAAAAGCACCTGATTAAGCACACTGCCAAGTACATAACGATAACCTTCTGACTGAGTTGCTTTTTCAACAGCTTCTGAAATGGCACATCCAAGACTTCCTGTAGTACCCGGATGAGCGGCAAGAATTTTCTTACCTACCTCTGTTTCCATAGACGGTGACGGAGTTACCGATGCTCCGTAGGTACGCATAACCTCACGTCTGAAAGGCTTTTGTTCGTATGAAACCTTAACCATATAAACTTTACAGTCAAGTCCGAAGTATGAACAAGCCATTGAAAGAGCTGTGCCCCACTGACCTGCTCCTGTTTCGGTAGTTACGCCTTTAAGGCCCTGTTTTTTAGCATAGTAAGCCTGAGCAATAGCAGAGTTAAGCTTGTGGCTTCCGCTGGTGTTATTGCCCTCAAATTTATAATAAATCTTTGCAGGTGTGTCAAGGGCTTTCTCAAGGCAATATGCTCTTACAAGAGGTGACGGGCGATACATTTTATAGAAGTCACGAATTTCCTCGGGAATTTCAAAAAATGCTGTTGTGTCGTCAATCTCCTGCTGAACAAGTTCTTCGCAGAAAACTACTGAAAGCTCTTCTGCTGTCATTGGCTGGTGTGTTGCTGGGTTGAGAAGAGGCGCCGGCTTATTTTTCATATCAGCGCGCAGATTATACCAAGCCTTTGGCATCTCATCTTCTTCAAGGTAAATTTTGTAAGGGATTTCTTTGTTTGACATAGTTCTGTCTCCTTTCTTATTTTTCGGGACAAAATAAAAAAAT
This sequence comes from uncultured Eubacterium sp., assembly GCA_944385025.1. Lineage (GTDB taxonomy): Bacteria > Bacillota > Clostridia > Oscillospirales > Acutalibacteraceae > Eubacterium_R. The sequence goes on along the minus strand of CALWVQ010000046.1, from coordinate 1,157 downwards.
CCTGTCCCAGTGTTTTTGCTGGGACAGGATGAATATCTAATCCTGCGGTGCCACCCGGCTTGGTGTTTTACACCCACTCTACGCATACCATCATATGCAGACTTTTGTTTACGGAGAGTCATGCTCCGTCTCACATACTCCGAATAATAACTCGTTTCTGGTCGCCCTCGGAAGTCCATTCAATCTTGTGTTTTTCGCTGCCATCGCACTATCGGCAACTCTCTGAAGAAAAATTGACAAAACCTACTTACTCTTCCTCATCGGTTTGGCTTATTCTATCATATATGATTTAACATTGTCAAGTGTTAAAAGAAAATTTACTGCTGAAAATTTTCTTTTGCCTGAACAACAAGCTTAATGCCCTGCAAAATTATCAGTATAAACGAAAATATTTTTATTACAAATGATATTATCTCAAGTGCGTTTGAAATCTGTCTAAATGAATTTGCCATTTTTATATTACTGAAAATTTTCATCTCAACCCTCCAACAAAACTGCGTGAGCAATAGATGGAATCGTATTGCCTTGCTTGGTAGAGGTGGGTGACATCAATGCACCTGTGGCAACAAACAGTACTTTATTTAACTTTTTACGTTCAATCTCCTTGAGTATGTGACCGCAAAGCACTGAAGCACTGCACCCGCATCCGGAGCCGCCGGAAAAAACTTTTTGCTCCTCTAAATCAAAAATCATAAGACCGCAGTCATTATGGTAAGGTTTTAAATCAATCTCGTATTCCTGCTCCATAATTTCGTACAGCAACTCGCTTCCCGTTTTGCCCAAATCCCCTGTTACAATCATATCGTAATCACAGGGACTTGTTCCTGAGTCACGCAAAAAATCGTTTATAGTCCTTGCTGCAGCAGGTGTTAATGTCAAGGGTAGACTATAAAATGCATCGTAAACAATTGTCTCCGATGCACAATTATTTTAGATTCCATGAAATTTTATGATAAAAAATCACTTCCTATTTCCATACATTTTATCATAATAGTCCTGATATTCGCCTGAAATGATAGTCTCCCACCACTCCTTGTTATCTAAATACCAAGCGATAGTTTTTTTGATTCCGTCAGCAAATTTTGTTTCAGGAAGCCAACCAAGTTCATTATGAATCTTAGTAGGGTCAATAGCATAACGCATATCGTGGCCTTTTC
>CALWVQ010000045.1 GCA_944385025.1 uncultured Eubacterium sp. | reverse complement strand
CCGTCAATAGAGAAATCGGTAATAGGCTGACCGTCTATTACGGTAAATGTTATCTCATCGTTGTAAACAAACTGAAGAACAAGATTTGAAATTATTTCGATTGCTGTTGCAGTGAGCTGAACAGGATCCGCTGTATCGCCCACTATATCAGAGATAGCAAAGCAAACGTCAAGCAGTCCTGCAAGGACTGTTCTGTTCATATCAATGCCTACATAATCGATGAGTATTCCTGCAATTTGGTCGGTATTAATTGTGCCTGTATTTTCAAGAGCGTAGAAATAGTTTACAAGCTCTAATATACCCTGAATAATTTCTTCTGTGTCAGGGGATACGATAATTGTTACCGTACCTGTGTTTTTAAAAGTTACAAGTCCGCTGTCGTTTACAGTTGCAACTACTTTGCCCTGATCAAAGACAGAAGTGCTTTTTACAGAGTAAATGCAGTTGTAGTGAAGTCTTAACGGAGTTGTTACTGCATAAAGCTGTACTGTTGAACCTACTGCAACTGTTGTATCAATCTGAGATTTGTTTGTGATGTGAGTGCCGTTTGGAAGAAAGTTTGCATACCATTCTTCATTTTTTGTAACGGCTATTTCAACATAGTCGTCGGCAAGGAGAGTTCCGTCTGCGTCAAAAAGCTGAACGTGAACGTTAGAGTTGATATTGTCTAAGTAGTAACGCAGTGAATCTACCAGCTCGCCTTTGTATGCGTCTGACCACTGAGCAAGGGGAGAATCGGAGCCGAATGCCCCCTCCACAATATTTACAATCTCTTCTGTGTCCATACTGTCAATGTCCACGTAATCATTGTAAAATAATTTTTCAAGAACTGTTGCCATAACGCTTCCGATAAGAGGAACTGTTTTTACCTCATTATCTATCCAGTACTGAATTATGGCGCCCTTTGAAGAGTCAAACGCCTTTACAACACCCTCCTGGGTAACGTCAACAAGGGACGGGGTTTCGCTGTACCACTTAATATAGCCGTTGTCGGGCATAGCTGTGCCGATAAGCTTGTAGGTAAGTTCAAGCTCTTCACCTTCCACCATATATTCAATATATGTCTGCTTCTCCTCGGCAGTTTCGTCTACATAGGTGGGCACCATTGTGTCTGTTTCTTTGTAGAAAAGCTGGATTTCGTAAAATCCCTCAACACCGTCGTCGGCATATGCCGTGGCAGCAGGCAGAATACCTGTAACAGCCATAAGTACGGCAAGGAATATGCTGATTGCTTTTCTCCTCATTTTATACTTTTTCATAACAAATCTCCTTAATTATAAGTCTTAAAATTACTCATAATAAAATAAATAATAACACACTTTAATTATATACCCTTCGTAAATCTGTTTCAATACAAACTGTATAGTGATAATAAACAAACTTTTTTGTTAATATTTGTCTATTTTCCATAAAGAGTAAAACAAAAAACGACAGAAGTCTATAAACTTCTGCCGTTTGACTGACTGTTTACTTTATGAATTTGTCTATTGCCGTGTTTAGCTCCTCCAGCATTTTTTCGTCGCCCTCTTCAACAGCGTGAACGATACAGTGCTCAAGATGGTCTTTGAGTATCAGTTTTCCTGTGTTGTTAAGAGCCGACTTAACTGCCGCAAGCTGAATTAAAACTTCAGAGCAGTCGTCGCCGCTGTCCACCATCTGCTTAACTTTTTGCAGATGACCGATAGCTCTTGCTAGTCGGTTTGACACCTCTTTTGTATGGGTGTGGTAGTGATTATGGTTGTGACTGTGGGTTTCGGTGTTGTTTTCCATACTCATATTTTTGAAAGAGCCTGTTCGATATCGGCAATAATATCGTCAGCGTCCTCAATGCCGCAGGAAAATCTGATTAAATCGGCAGTAACGCCGCATTCCTCAAGCTCTTTGTCGGTAAGCTGACGGTGGGTAGTTGACGCAGGGTGCAGACAGCAGGTACGAGCGTCGGCAACGTGGGTTACGATTGCCGCAAGCATTAAGCTGTCCATAAATGTGGTTGCAGCCTCTCTTCCGCCCTTGATACCAAATGAAACAACGCCGCAGGTGCCCTTTGGCATATATTTCTGCGCCAAGTTATACTGGTTGTCGTCCTCAAGCATAGGGCAGTTTACCCAAGTGATTTTTTCGTGATTTTTAAGGTATTTGGCGACTTTTTTTGCATTTTCGCAGTGACGCGGTACACGAAGGTGAAGTGTCTCAAGTCCCAAATTAAGCAAAAATGCGTTTTGAGGAGCAGGGATAGAGCCTAAATCCCTCATAAGCTGAACAGTTGCCTTTGTAATATATGCGCCCTTGCCGAAAGAGTCGGTATAAGTAATACCGTGATAGCTTTCGTCGGGAGTGGTAAGACCCGGGAACTTGTCGTTTTGAGTCCAGTCGAAATTGCCGCTGTCAATGATTGCGCCGCCTACTGCAGTTGCGTGGCCGTCCATATATTTTGTAGTTGAGTGAGTGACAATATCACAGCCAAACTCAAAGGGACGGCAGTTGATAGGTGTGGCAAAGGTGTTGTCCATAATAAGAGGAACGCCGTTTGCGTGGGCAATTTTTGCAAATTTTTCAATATCGAGAATTTCAAGGCTTGGATTTGAAATAGTTTCGCCGAAAATCGCCTTGGTGTTAGGCTTTACAGCCGCCTGAATTTCCTCCTCGCTTGCGTGAGGTGAAACAAAGGTAAACTCAATACCCAGCTTTCTCAAGGTTACGTTAAACAGATTAAATGTTCCGCCGTAAATTGCAGATGACGCAACAATATGGTCCCCTGCGCCTGCAAGGTTTAATACAGCGTAAAAGTTTGCAGCCTGACCAGAACAGGTGAGCATTCCTGCCACACCGCCCTCAAGCATTGTAATTTTCTGCGCAACGTAATCGTTAGTTGGATTTTGCAGTCTTGTGTAGAAATAGCCGGACGCCTTTAAGTCAAAAAGGTCGCCCATTTCCTCGCTTGAATCGTATTTGTATGTTGTGCTTTGAATAATAGGAATTACACGGGGCTCGCCGTTTTTAGGCTCATATGCCCCCTGTACGCAGATTGAATCAATGTTCATATTAATCCTCCAAGAAATGTTTCATAATGTCAGGTCCGTGTTCAATGAAAATGCCTGTTGATTTTGCAGTTTCCTCGTTAATAGTATCTATACCCTTAACCTCTTTATTCTTGTGATAGATAAGGAAAGGCACAGGGTCAGAGGCGTGAGTTCTTGTAACAATAGGTGTTGGGTGGTCGGGAAGCACCATAATTTTGTAGTCGTCGTACTTCTCAAGACCCTTGAAAATTATAGGCAAAACTCTCTCGTCAATAAGCTCGATTGCCCTTACCTTGTTTTCAGGCTCGTTTCTGTGGCCGCACTCGTCGGGAGCCTCAAAGTGCATATAAACAAGGTCGTTTCTCTCCAGCAAATCAACTGCGGCGTTTGCCTTGCCCTCAAAGTTAGTGTCAATATAACCTGTTGCGCCCTCAACCTCGGCAACTTCCATTTTAGCGCATCCGCCGATGCCCTTAATCAAGTCAACGGCAGACACTACTGCACCTTTAATGCCGTAGATTTCTTCAAAAGGTGAAAGGGCAGGTCTTTTGCCCTCGCCCCAAAGCCAAATTGAGTTGGCAGGACGCTTGCCGTTTTTCTTTCTCTCAATATTTACAGGGTGATCCTTGAGTAAATCGTATGATTTTTTCATCATATCGATAAGCGGCTTTGCATTTTCACTGTCTGAAAGATATTCGGTGATAACCTTGCCTGTAATATCGTGGGGAGGGGTCATTTTGCCTAAATCGGTAGTGCCGTTGTCCCAAATAAGACAGTGACGGTAGCTTACACCCGGATAAAATTTAAACTCATCAGTTCCCAGCTTTTCGTCAATGTACTTAATAAGGATTTCAGCCTCTTCTGTGCTTATATCGTCAGCACAGTAGTCCTCAATAGTCTTTTGCTCATAGGGCAAATCGTCCTCAGAAAGAGTAACAAGGTTAGTTCTTAAAGATACGTCGGTAGGCTTCATATCAATTCCGATTGACGCAGCCTCCAGCGGACTTCTGCCTGTGTAGTATTTCATAGGGTCAAAGCCCATTACGCTCATATTTGCCACGTCGCTGCCTGGCTTTAAGCCGTCTGCAACGGTTTTAATGAGTCCAACCTCGCTTTTTTGTGCAAGCATATCAAGGTTAGGTTTTTTTGCACACATCATCGGCGTTTTACCCTCAAGTGCAGGTACGGGGTAATCCGCCATACCGTCATAAAGAACTACTACATATTTCATATCTTATGCTCCTTTTAGTTTGTAACAAAGTTATATTAATTATTTGAAGTATTTAACTCCGCTTTCAAATATCTTCATATCCTTTTCAAACGGTACGTTGGCATAAAGGTCAGCGCCTTTTCTTTCGCTGTGGCCCATTTTACCGAGAACACGTCCGTCAGGAGAGGTGATACCCTCAACAGCGCATACTGAACCGTTGGGGTTAAACGGCATATCGGCAACGGGAGTGCCGTCAGGGTTTACGTACTGTGTAGCAACCTGACCGTTTTCAATAAGCTTTTTCATAACATCATCGTTTGCTACAAATCTGCCTTCGCCGTGGCTGATAGGCACAGCAAACATATCCCCTGCCTCAACCGAGCTGAACCAAGGTGATTTTACGCTGGTGATTCTTGTGTATGCCATAGAAGATATATGTCTGCCGATGGTGTTAAATGTAAGGGTTGGGTCGTCCTCTTTAATTTCTCTGATTTCGCCGTAAGGAACAAGACCCAGTTTGATAAGAGCCTGAAAACCGTTGCAGATACCAAGCATCAAACCGTCACGGCAGTTAAGGAGCTTTGTAACAGCCTCTTTAACCTTTGGATTTCTGAATGTTGTGGCGATAAATTTACCTGAACCTTCAGGTTCGTCACCGCCGCTGAATCCGCCGGGAAGCATAATAATCTGTGAGCTTTCAATCTCTTTAACCATTTTGTCGATAGTTTCGTTGATTGCAGAAGATGAAAGGTTGTTTACAACAAGGATAGAAGCCTCTGCTCCCGCCTTTTCAAAGGCACGTGCAGTATCAACCTCGCAGTTAGTGCCTGGAAATGCAGGGATAAATACCTTTGGCTTTGCCACCTTGTTTTTAGCAACGAATATTGAGCGCTCCTTGTAAAGAGGAACATCGTAAGGCATATTTGCGTTTTTGCCTGAATTTGTGGCAAATACCTTTTCAAGCTTGCCTGTCCAAGCGTCGATTAACTCGTCAACAGTCTGAACAGCGCCGTCAATGATAAATACGCCGTTGTCGTTAGTAGTACCAAGGGTGATACCCTCTTCAAAGTCGTTTTCGTCGGCAAGCTCAACAACGAATGAAGCCTCTTTTGCAGCAAAGAGAGTTTCCTTGTCAAGATTTTGAGCAAAGGTGAAGCCGTATTTGTTGCCGAATGCCATTTTGCAAACGCAGGCAGCGGCGCCGCCTTCTTTAACAACAGTTGCAGAAAGGATTTTACCGCTTCTGACACCCTCATAAACCCTTACCATAAGAGCCATAGCCTTTTCAAATTCAGGCATACCGGTGCTTTCGTCCACAGGAAGAGGGAGAAGTTTAACAGTAGAGCCTGTTCTCTTAAACTGGGCAGATACTGTTTTTGATGCTTCGCTCATACCTACTGCAAAGGAAACCAGGGTAGGAGGAACATCAAGGTCGTTAAACGAACCGCTCATTGAGTCCTTACCGCCGATAGACGGGCACTTGTAGCCAACCTGTGCCATAAGAGCGCCCAAAAGCGCGGAGGCAGGCTTGCCCCAGCGTGACGGAACGTCGTTAAGTCTTTCAAAATATTCCTGGAATGTAAGACGTGCTTTTGAAGGGTCACAGCCTACAACTGCAAGCTTTGCAAGGCTTTCGCTGACTGCAAAAGCGGCTGAATGGAAGGGTGACCAGCGTGAAAGTTTAGGAATAAATCCGTAAGCCATAACGGTTGCAGTATCTGTTTCGCCCTCAAGAAGAGGAATTTTTGCTACCATTGCCTCTTCGGGAGTAAGCTGATACTTACCTGCATACGGCATAAGAACTGTTGCAGCGCCGATTGATGAGTCAAATCTCTCTACAAGTCCTTTTTGTGAGCAAACCTCAAGTCTTGAAAGGTTTGCTTTAAGGGCAGACGCATTGTCCATATCCTTAAGACAGTCAGGTACTTGTTTTGTGTAGTTTTCGCTGTCGTTTACGGCGGTGATTTCAGCTTTTGCGTGCTGGGTTACGCCGTTTGTATTTAAGAAATCACGGCTCAGGTCAACAATCTTGTCGCCTCTCCAAGTCATTTCAAGTCTGTTTTCGTCGGTAACAACGGCAACGGGAGTAGCCTCAAGGTTTTCCTCATTGGAAAGGGCAATAAATCTGTCAACGTCCTTTTTGTCAAGAACTACTGCCATACGCTCCTGTGACTCACTGATTGCAAGCTCTGTGCCGTCAAGTCCGTCGTATTTTTTAGGTACTTTGTCTAAATCAATTTTAAGTCCGTCTGCAAGCTCGCCGATGGCAACCGAAACGCCGCCTGCGCCGAAATCGTTGCAGCGCTTAATCATTTTTGCAACTTCAGCCTTGCGGAACAATCTCTGAATTTTTCTTTCGGTAGGGGGGTTACCCTTTTGTACTTCTGCGCCGCAGGTTTCGATAGATGATGAGTTGTGAGCCTTTGATGAGCCTGTTGCACCGCCGCAGCCGTCACGTCCTGTTCTGCCGCCTAAAAGAACGATAATATCGTCTTTCTGAGGGCATTCACGTTTTACGTTGTCCTTTGGCGACGCACCGATAACTGCGCCGATTTCCATTCTTTTTGCAACGTAGCCTTCATCATAAAGCTCCGTTACCTGTCCTGTGGCAAGTCCTATCTGGTTGCCGTAGCTTGAGTATCCTGCGGCAGCCCCTGTGGTAATTTTGCTTTGGGGGAGTTTAGCGTCAAGAGTTTCCTCAAAAGGAGTGGTAGGGTCGCCTGCGCCTGTAACTCTCATTGCCTGATATACGTATGCTCTTCCGGACAGCGGGTCACGGATAGCACCGCCGAGGCAGGTTGCAGCGCCGCCGAAGGGCTCAATTTCTGTGGGGTGGTTGTGGGTTTCGTTTTTAAACTGAACAAGCCACTGCTCCTCTTTGCCGTCGATTACAACAGGCACCTGAATTGAGCAGGCGTTGATTTCCTCGCTTTCGTCAAGGTTGTCCACATAACCGTGCTTTTTAAGATATTTTGTGCCGATGCACGCCATATCCATAAGACAGACAATTTTATCTTTTCTGTCGCCGTAAACGTCCTTGCGGATTTCAAAATATTTTTCAAGGGCGTCGCTAATCGCCTTGTTATACTTGCTTTCGTTTATCTTGATTTCGTCAAGCTGTGTGGCAAAGGTGGTGTGGCGGCAGTGGTCAGACCAGTAGGTGTCAATAACTTTAAGCTCTGTAAGGCTTGGGTCTCTGTTTTCGTCATTTTTAAAGTAATCTCTTACCCAGCACAAGTCGGCAACGCTCATTGCAAATCCCATTTCAGCGTGGTATTTGGCAATTTCCTCGTCGCTTTTGTTAATAAAGCCGTTAATGCGGATAATATCGGCAGGAACGTCTGCCTTCATATCAAGGCTTTCGGGTAAATCAAGAGATGCAATTCTTGACTCAACGGGGTTAATTATGTACGACTTGATTTTTTCAAATTCTTCATCTGTAATATCGCCCTTAACTGCAATGATTTTTGCAGAGAGAACATCAGGACGCTCGCCTGCTGTTAAAAGCTGAATACACTGTGCGGCAGAGTCGGCTCTCTGGTCGTACTGGCCGGGAAGATATTCTGTAGCAAAATATCTCCAATCCTCAGGAATATTAAGCTCATAGTACACGTTGTCAAGGTTAGGCTCGGAGAAAATCTGCCTTACAGCTTCGTCAAACTCCTCCTGTGTTAAGCCTTGAGCGTCATAGCGGTTAATTATTCTTAACTCCTCAAGACCTGTAATGCCTACGTTGTTTTTTAAATCGGCAAGAGCCTGACCGGCTTCAATATCGTTGCCTTTTTTCTTTTCAACAAATACACGGTAAACCTTAGCCATTTTTATCTCCTTATTACTGATAAATATAATTATACTCGTACATTGTATCACAAAAAAGTCCAAATTCATATAGCAAAATCAAAATTTAAAATTAATTTTTTATTCACATAAACTATTCATTACGGTAATTTTTTATGGTATAATTATGAATCGGAGCGAATTGAAATCATATTATTGAGAGGAGGGTGTGCATAGTGAACAATACAGCTGAAAAAGAGAACAGTTTGAAATTTATGAATTTAGTAGTCGACAAGGCGGATAATCTGAAAGTGACGGAGTGCGACAGTCATTTCTGTGAGTTTACAGGTGTGCATCCGTCTAAAATCAAACAGGGCAAACTGTTTTTGCACGATATAATTTTGCCTGTTTACCGTGAGGAGATTATGAGGATTCTCTGCAAAAAGGATTCTCCCTACGTGTATTTTGACGCAGAATTTTACGACAAGGACGACAATACGGTGTTTATTCACTGCACAGGTGAAAATTTTGAAAATTCAAGCCTTTGCAGACTGACTTTGGCAGACGCATCAAACCTTTTAAAAAAGCAGGTGGCTCTTCAAAGACAGGCAAAAGAAATGAACTATCTTATTGACCTTGTGACAGGCGGAGTGTGTCTTTTCAAGGTGACAGACGATATGAGCCTTGATGTTAAATATCTTAACGAGGCGGGGTGCAGACTTTTTTCCACCACAAAGGAAAGATATGCAAGGGATAATTACAGCCTTGAAGATTTAATACATAAAGAAGACAGAAGCGACGTTTTTCAGGCAATCGGCAAGGCGATGGCGACAGACGCTCCCGTAGACGTGGAGTTTCGCATAAAGTCAAGCTCAAAGCAGGTTAAGTGGTGCAAGGCAAGCGCAGGAATACAGTATTACGATTATGACGAAAACCCTGTTTTTCACGCAGTGCTTACAGACGTAACCTCCGTTAAGCAGGCGGAAGAAGAGGCGGACAAAATGTACGACGAGCTGGAGGAAGTATTTAAAAATATCCCCAACGCCGTATTTTCCGCCGAGGCGGAAAGTCCCCTTGTGGCGGGAATAGTCAGCGAGGATTTTGTAAATATGCTGGGATATACAAGAAAACAGCTTTTTGAAATCCATCAGGGCAGACTGTATGATTTTATGACAGAGCGTGAAAGAGAGTATGTTGAGTCAACCTTTAAAAAACAGCTTGAAGAGGGTAAAAACGAAATAGTTGTCACGTACTCCATAAAAAGCGCCAACGCTCAGATGCTTGTAATTGAGGACAGGCGCAAGGTTGTTGTTCAGGACGACGGCTCCAAAACAATGTTTTGCAGCTGGAAAAATGTAACTAAAAAGTACAGCGGCAAAACGCCGAATAACATAGGCTGAACAAATAAAAAAGACAGCAGTAATAAACTGCTGTCTTTTGTTTTTTACTTATTTAATTACTGTGCCCATTGTGTTGGGAGCCATACCTGCTGCGTTTGCCTCGTCTGTGTCAATGTGCATTGCAAGAGCATAGCTGTCTGACACACGAACTACAACGTCGCCGAAAGTAAGGTTTCTGCCGTTAGCGGTGGGAATTTCAACCTGAACGATTTGACCGTTTTCAAGTCCCATCTTTTCAGCGTCTGCTGTTGTTGCGTGAATATGTCTTTTTGCAGCAATAACGCCCTGTGTAAGCTCAACTTCGCCCTTAGGGCCTACAAGCTTGCAGGCGCCTGAACCTGCTATGTCGCCGCTCTCTCTTACAGGAGCAGTAACGCCGATTGAACGGGCGTCGGTAAGTGAAAGCTCAATCTGTGTGTCCTTTCTGCAGGGACCGAGGATTGAAACGGCGGGGAACTCGCCCTTTGTGCCTACTACCTTTACTCTTTCCTCACAGGCGAACTGACCCGGCTGTGAAAGCATTTTCTTTACGGTAAGCTCATATCCCTTGCCGAAAAGAGTTTCCAAATCCTGCTGTGACACGTGAACGTGTCTTGCTGAAATCTCAACCAAAACCTGATTTTCCATAGTTATATTTCTCCTTAATAATATGTATCTTTTTTTCGCTTATATTTTATACCTATTTGCATTGTTTTTCAACTGTTAATTTGATATAATCAGATAGGTGATTAATATGACTTTAGATGAACTTGAAATAAAGTGCAAAAACTGTACTGACTGTGAGCTTTGCAGAGAAAGAACCAACGTGGTGTTCGGTACAGGCAAAAAGGACGCAGATATAATGCTTATCGGCGAGGGCCCCGGTGAAAACGAGGACTTGCAGGGACAACCTTTTGTGGGCAGGTCGGGTCAGCTTCTTGACAAATTTCTTGCCAGCGTTGACCTTTACCGTGACAAAAACGTGTATATTGCCAATATGGTAAAGTGCCGTCCCCCAAAAAACAGGGACCCGAAACCCGAGGAGCAGGAGCAGTGTATAAAGTGGCTTAGGGAGCAGTTTAAAATAATCAAGCCGAAAATTGTGGTATGCGTGGGCAGAATATCGGCTCAAAGGCTTATTGACAAGGACTTTAAGGTAACAAAACAGCACGGCGAGTTTATTGATAAAAACGGCACTCTCTTTATGGGCACCTACCACCCTGCCGCAATTTTACGCAATCCCAACAACAAGGAGCTTGCTTTCGGCGACTGGCTCAAGGTGAGAGATAAGATTAACGAATTAGGCATTGAAATTTAACATAATGCAAATACTTAGGAAAAGGGTGGATTTTTCCGCCCTTTTTTACTACTTCTTTACTTTTTCTTTGTTTCGGCTTTGAAAAGGTGTGTTTTAATGTGTATAACGGATATGGATTGAGAATGGAGAAAGAAATGGATAAGAAAACCGTACTTGTATGTGACGACGATAAGGCAATACTTGAATCCCTGAGGATTTACCTTGATAACGCAGGCTATAACGTGCTTACTGCCGAAAACGGTATCGAGGCGATGGAGCAGATTTGCAAAAATGAAATTCACTGCGTAGTGCTTGATATTATGATGCCTATGATGGACGGTATCAAAACAACGCTGAAAATCAGAGAAAAGTATAATTTTCCTGTGATTCTGCTGTCTGCAAAAAGCGAGGATACCGACAAAATCAGCGGTTTAAGCTTCGGCGCCGACGATTATGTGACAAAACCCTTTAATCCTCTTGAATTAGTGGCAAGGGTAAAGTCGCAAATCAGGAGATATACAACGCTGGGCAGTATGGAGATAAAAGCAAATCAGCTTGTTACAGGGGGTATTGTTCTTGACAAAGATACAAAACAGGTAACGGTGGACGGCGACGCCGTTAAGCTTACCCCTATTGAGTACAAGATACTTGAATATCTTATGAGTAATATGGGCAAGGTTCTTTCCTCATCTCAAATCTATGAATCCGTATGGAACGAGCCGTCATTTACAAGTGAAAAAACGGTAACCGTTCATATCCGTAATCTTCGTGAAAAAATCGAAATCAATCCAAAAGAACCTAAATACATAAAGGTGGTGTACGGACTTGGCTACAAATGTGAAAAAATTTAAATATTCCCTATTTAATAAGG
>CALWVQ010000044.1 GCA_944385025.1 uncultured Eubacterium sp. | reverse complement strand
GTATGAGGACGCCTCTATCTCTGATTTGTCAACTCCAACGCCGCTTGTAGAGTTTCCCTGGGGGTCGCAGTCTACAAGAAGAGTTTTTTTACCTTTAAGTCCAAGGCCTGCAGCAAAATTTATACACGTGGTGGTTTTACCTACGCCACCCTTTTGATTAAATATTGATACGGTTTTACCCATAACAACACCTCCGTGATATACATTATACTATATAGGATAGGGGGGCGCAATAGTTTCACGTGAAACACAAGTGAAAATTTTTGTAAAATAGTGTAATGACAGACTGTTTAACACAATATATAGATGTTTCACGTGGAACACTTTATTTTATTTCATTTCAGCAAGTAATGCTGTGCTTTTTTTGCTTCACTGTTGAAGTCAGAGGGTTTACAATAATCAAACATATCTTTATGCAATATTAAATTTACAGTTTATATGTAATCATTCATTTTAAACGAACTGGATTAATAAATATTATCATAAACACACATAAAGGGATTTTCTTTTCTTTGCCGTTTACGATTATACATATTATATATATTCTAATGCTATTTACATCTATATGTAATATAAAACAAAATCATAGAGCATTTACATATAAACAGTAATCTAAACACAGTTTATATGAAATTCAATATATGGTGTTATGTTTCCCGTGAAACACAAGACGATATGTATTAACACGGCACATCAGGTACTCTTTTTACGGTATTCCTATATGTTTATTTATACTATATAAAGAATCGACAACGAAAAAGCTATAAAAAAACAGAAAAACCGAGCTTTCGCTCGGTTCTTCCGCGTGATGAAAAGAGGAGAATATGTTTAAACAGGTTTCCCTGTTTAAGCCGAATTAGGTGAGACACGAATATCCTTTGGTATCCTTACACGGTACTCTATATATTCATCTGTCTCTGTTTTGTCTGACTGGGCGTTGATCCCGGCCTCTTTCATAGTTTTTATAGCTTTATCAACAGTATTTACAAATATGCGAACATCTTTAAACAGTCTTACTACATTGTGGTTTGGTTTTCCTTTAATCTTCTTGTCGGTAATATCGTTTATGTAGGCTTCCGTCTGTTCTACATTAAGGTGCTTGTCTGTTATCAGCTTTAAGGTTGTCCACATATCTTTTTCGTTATCTATTTTAAGAAGGGCTCTTGCGTGACGCTCTGTCAGTCCGTGCTTTTCTATAAAATACCTTACGTCAACAGGCAGTTTCAGCAATCGAAGTTTGTTTGACAGCGCCGACTGGCTTTTGCCCAGCTTTTTTCCTATTTCCTGCTGTGTAAGACCAAAATGGTTTACAAGCTGATTTATTGCCTGCGCCTCTTCAAAAAAGTCTAAATCACTGCGCTGAATATTTTCAAGAATAGAAAATACTGCGCTGGATTCATAGTCGCAGTCAATTATAATACAGGGAACAGTCTGCAAGTTAGCAAGAATTGACGCTCTTAAACGTCTTTCACCTGCAACAAGCTCATAATAATCGCTGTTGTTTATCTGTCTGCACAAAAGAGGCTGTAAAACGCCGTTTTCTTTAATAGAATCTGCAAGGGACAGCATGTCCTCGCTTTTAAACTGCTTTCTTGGTTGATAAGGATTAGGCAACAGCTTTTCAGTGGGAATTTGAACTATTTGTTCCAAGTGCCTCATCTCCTTGATTAAACTATATCACAAAGTTTAACAGAAATAAAGCATTTTCCCTCGTGAAAAACTGCTGCCTTTCGACTCATAGTTACCTTATTAAAGCGGCTTAGTATCAATTTTTTTAGACTTTCTGGGATATTTTGTCGGAGTTTGCGAAATCTTTTTTATAATAACTATACTTCTTTTATCTCCGTTAGAGAGAGTATACTCCTCAAATCGTATAACTTCGCCTCCCAGAAGCTTTATTGCGTTTTGGGCGTTGTCAAGTTCTTCTTTTCCGCTTGAACCCTTAAGCGCAACAAACATACCGCCCACTTTTACCAGCGGCATACAATATTCGCACAGCATATTAAGCGGGGCAACAGCTCTTGCCACAGCGTAGTCGTAATACTCACGAAATTCCCACTGCTTGCCCATTTCCTCGGCACGCATATGAGTAACAACGCCGAAAAGTCCGTTTGACCTTAAAACATCCTTTATAAACGCCAGCTTTTTGCCCACACTGTCTACAAAATTAACTTCAATTTCAGGCATCGCAATAAGAACCGGCAGAGAAGGGAAGCCCGCTCCGCATCCGACGTCAACTATGCTTTGTCCTCTTTGTAAGTCAATATGCTTTAATATGTAAAGGCTGTCGGCAAAGTGCTTTACCACAATATCATCAGGCTCGGTAATTGCCGTAAGATTAACGTGACTGTTCCACCTGACAAGCCTTTCGGCATAAGTGTCAAACCTGTCAAGTGCATAATCGTCCAGCTCAACTCCCAGCGCCTGCGCCTCTTTTTTCATCAAATCATAATTTATCATAAGCTCTCCAGTATAATGTTCAGGGCAGTAATATCAGCAGGGTTAACTCCGCTGATTCTGCTTGCCTGCCCGAGATTTTCCGGTCTTATTTTAGTCAGTTTTTCAACAGCCTCAAGTCTTAATCCTTTAAGCTTGGTGTAGTCAATATCAGCAGGTATTTTCTTGCACTCAATTCTTCGCATTTCTTTAATCTGCTGCTGCTGTCTTTTTATATATCCCTCGTATTTCACAGAAATCTCCGCCTGCTCAAATACTTCCTTGGGGTAATCAGGTCGGCTTGTATCTACCGGGGTCAAATCCTTATAAGTAACCTGGGGACGTTTAATCAGCTCTATAAGTTTACACCCTCTTTGAAGAGGAGCAGTCCCGCATTTTACAAGTATATCCTGAAGCTCGTCAGTAAGAGGAACCGACGTTTCCTCAAGCCTTTTAAGTTCGCTTTTTACCATTTCCTCTTTCTGCAAGAATTTATCATAAGTCTCCTGCGAAATGAGTCCGATTTTGTAGCCTGTGGGCATCAGTCTTACATCTGCATTATCCTGCCTTAATACAAGGCGGTACTCACTGCGGCTTGTCATCATACGGTAGGGGTCGGTGCAGCCTTTAGTAACCAAATCATCAATAAGCGTTCCGATATAAGAGCTGCCTCGGTCAAGAATTAAAGGCTCCTTGCCCTGAATTTTCAGCGCCGCATTTATACCTGCCACAAGACCCTGCGCCGCAGCCTCCTCGTATCCGCTGGAACCGTTAAACTGTCCTGCTCCGTAAAGTCCATCAATATCGTTAAACTCAAGAGTTGCTTTCAGCGCCATAGGGTCAACGCAGTCATACTCAATGGCATATGCGCTTCTCATAACCTGTGCCTTTTCAAGTCCGGGAATTGTATGAATAAAATCAAGCTGAACATCCTCGGGAAGAGAAGATGAAAGTCCCTGCAAATACATTTCCTCCGTATTAAGTCCGCAGGGCTCAATAAACAGCTGATGCCTTTCCTTGTCAGAAAATCTGACGATTTTATCCTCAAAAGAGGGGCAGTATCTTGGCCCCTTGCCCTCAATTTTTCCCGAATACATAGGGCTTCTGTGAATATTATCAAGAATTATCTTTTTTGTTTTTTCGTTAGTATACGTTATGTGGCAGGACACCTTGTTTTCAGGCGGATTATTTGTCTGAAAACTAAAGGGTACGGTTTCCTCATCGCCCTTCTGTTCCTCAAGTACCGAGAAGTCGATAGACCTTCTGTTCACTCTTGCAGGAGTGCCTGTTTTAAATCTTCTTAACGGGAGATTTAACTTTTTCAATGCCTGCGCCAACTCTGTTGAAGGGAACATTCCGTCGGGTCCGCTTTCGTATGACACGTCGCCGATATAAACACGTCCCCCTAAAAACGTACCTGTGGCAATAATGACTGCCTTGGCGGTAAACAACGCCTCAAGTTTGGTTTTCACCTGCCATAAGCCGTTATCAAGTCTTTGAATGTCAACAATTTCGCCCTGTCTTATGTCAAGATTTTCCTGCATTTCAAGGGCGTGTTTCATTCCTGCAGAATACTCACGTCTGTCAATCTGGGCTCTTAAAGAGTGAACGGCAGGACCCTTTCCCAAATTCAGCATACGTGACTGAAGAGAATACTTGTCCGCCATTTTTCCCATTTCTCCGCCTAAAGCGTCAATCTCTCTTACAAGATGACCCTTTGACGTTCCGCCGATAGACGGGTTGCACGCCATATTGCCCACCCAGTCAAGATTTATGGTGAACACGGCAGTCTTACAGCCAAGACGCGCCGAAGCAAGACACGCCTCAATCCCTGCGTGACCCGCGCCTATTACTATAACATCATATTTGTCTGCAAAATATTCCATATAAAAACCTATTTACCTACACAAAATCTTGAAAAGATATTGTTTACTACCTCTTGAGTTGCTTTTTTTCCTGTCAGCGTTAAAAGTTCGTCAACGGCGCTGTCAATCATAACGTTGATTGCGTCATAAGTAACGCCTGCATTTGCTCCCTCAAGCGCCTGCTTTACGCTGTCAAGAGCGTTAAGGACGCACATTTTCTGCCTTTTGTTTGCCAAAAGGGGCTGGGTGTCGTCAAACTCTTCCACCCCAAGTAAATCTTTAACCGTTTTTTCAAGCTCTTTTTCACCGTCGCCGTTTTTGGCGCTGATATATACAAGGCTGTCAAAAGCCTTTTCAATTTCCTGTATCTCCAGCTTGTTTTCAAGGTCGGTTTTGTTTATAACTGCAATAGCCTTTTTGCCTTTACAGCTTTCCATTATCATTCTGTCGTCGTCGGTAAGGGGAGCAGAGCTGTCAAAAACAGCAAGGATAAGGGTTGAACTTTCTATTTTTTCAAGGGCTTTTTTAATGCCGATTGCCTCAACTAAATCATCGCTTTCTCTGATTCCCGCCGTATCGGCAAGGTGGAGAACCAAGCCCCCAAGCCTTACGGAATTTTCAACAACATCTCTTGTTGTACCCTCAATGTGAGTGACTATGCTTTTTTCCTGTCCCGACAGCATATTCATAAGAGTGGATTTTCCTGCGTTTGGCTTGCCCACTATCGCCGTGTCCACGCCCTGCGTGATAACTGCGCCGTTCTCATAATTTTTTATGAGACTCTCAAGAGTGTCTTTTGAATTTCCAAGTATCTCTTTTAAGGTGCTTTCGTTCAAATCGGGAATTTCCTCGTCGGGATAATCAACCCACGCCGCCATTGAAGCACTGCACTCAATTAATTTTTCTAAAACCTGTGAAATTTTATTGCTCAAAGAACCCTGCAAAAGATTATACGACGCTTTTGCCTGCGCCTGTCCCTGCGCTGAAATAAGGGACGCCACCGACTCTGCCTGCGCCAAGTCCATTTTGCCGTTTAAAAATGCTCTTTTTGTAAATTCGCCTGCCTGTGCCAGTCTTGCCCCTGCAAGCAAAACTTCTTCCAAAGTTTTTTCAACAATAAATATTCCGCCGTGGACAGAAAGTTCCACCACGTTTTCGCCTGTATAGCTTTTAGGCGCTCTGAACACCAGCGCCACCGCATTGTCATAGCTTTCACCGCCGCTGTAAACACTGCCGTACTTGGCGGTGTAGCCTTTTAAAGAGGACAGTTTTTTGCCGTCCATTGCTTTAAACACCTTATCTGCAATATCAAAGGCATTGTCGCCGCTTATTCTGATTACGCCTATTCCGCCTGCGCTTGCGCCTGTGGCAACTGCCGCAATAGTATCAGCCATAATATCCTCTCCCTTTAAAATTTACAGAATAAAAATTATCCGTAATAACTATTATATCACGTAAATTAAAAAATTCATACCATTTTTTAACATACAAAATAAGACTGTTCTACTTATAAAACAAGTAAAACAGTCTTTATCATCAGTCCTTGTTAACCTCGATTTTTCCGAACTTCGGAATATCTGCACGGTCAACTCTCTTTTCGCGGTTAGGGTCAACAGCAGGTGCTGAAGGACGTGAACTTCCACGTCTTGAACCTCTGCCCCTTGAGTTTGAGAAGTTTTTAACTCCTCCCTCTGGCTCGATAAGAACCTTTCTGTCCATACCGCTGCCTACGGAACGGGAGATAACGCCCTCTATATCGCTTACTGCCGTATGAATAATTCTTCTTTCATATGGGTTCATCGGCTCAAAAGAGTATCTTCTTCCTGTTCTTAAAACGTATGCCGCATTTTTAGCTGCAAGCGCCTTGAGAGTTTCCTCTCTCTTTGCACGGTAATCGCCTACGTTAATAGCAACACGCACATATTTGTCGGTTGCTTTTTTAACAGCAAGACTTGTAAGGTACTGAATTGAATCAAGAGTTTCACCGCGGCGGCCGATAATAATACCGTAATCGTCGCAGTCTACGTTAACCTCAATAACATTGTCGGCAATCTTTGCCGTAACCTGTGCGTCCTTAACATTAAATCCGTCAATCATCGTCTTAATGTAGGAGCAAACATAATTTAAATCGATATCACTATCGGTGATTATTTCTTCCTCTGCCTTTTTCTGAACAGGTTCTTTTGCCTTTACAGGTTTTTCCTTAACAACCTTTTCAGGCGCCGCCTTTTTTTCGGCAGGCTTTTTCTTCGGCTTTTGCTTCTTTTCCTTTTTGCCGTCGTCATAGCTTGCCTTAACCTGTGCGTCGCATCCGCCGAAAAGACCTAAAACCTTTTTCTTTGGCATCTGCACAACTTCAATCTTAATGTCCGCAGTAAGAGGAGCGTTAAGACCTGTTTTTGCGGCAAGAGTAGCCTCGTCGATAGTTTTACCGGTACCGATAAATTCCTTTATCATATATTCCTCCGATAATTAGTTGATTTTCTTCACATTTTCCTCACGGCTGCGGCGTTCTATGGTATTATCAATCATATTTCTTGCCTGAGTCTTGCGAGGAGGATATTGTTTGAAAATATAAAGCTGCTGCAAAATAGCAACAATATTTGAAATAATCCAGTAAAAACCTACTGCTGCCGGAAACTGAAATGAAATGTAGAAGGAGAAAATAGGCATCATAAGCATCATTATAGCCATAGAGCCCATTTGCTGTGCTGCGGCAGGATTGTTCTTTTTCTGAATTATTGTTGAAAGAATGCTTGAGCCTAATGACGTTACCAAACAAAGAATAGGAATTAAAACAATAACTCCGTCCTTCCAGTGAGGGATAGCAGTCATATCAAGTCCAAACAAAGTCATACCCTGACGGTACTCCTCGATAGAATTACACATTTCAGGTGTAAACAGTTCGGGGAACTTTGTTACAAGAGTATCCTTGTAAGCGTTAAAGTTTTCAAGAATGTTAAGCTGGAAATACTGAATTTTAGCGTCCTCACCTGCTATTGACTGATAAATCGGCATAATAGCGTCGCTTATCTGCTGTGAGAACTCGTTAAAATCAGACATTCCGAGAACATACTGAATAGGGTAATAAATAATACCGATGATACCCATAAGGAAAACCATCTGGAAAAGCATAGGTCCGCATCCCATCTGCATCGGGTTGTGACCCTCTCTTGCATAGAGATCCTGTATTTCCTGATTTGCTTTAGCTCTGTCCTTCGGGTCAGGATACTTTTTCTGTATTTTTTGGATTTTTGGCTGAAGCCTTGTAGTCTTAGCCATTGTTTTCTGCTGCTTTACGTTAAGAGGCAGAAGCAAAAGTCTTGTTACAAATGTAAAAATGACAATTGCAAGGAAATACTGATTGCCCAGTAAATCCAAAAGAAAGCCCATACATTTACCGAATATCCAGTAAAGAGGCGTAAAGATAGCCATAAAACCGCCGGCTGAACCGCTTGATGCGGAAAGTAAAATACTACTCATTAGTCATCCTCATTTTTCTTTGGGGGAACAGGGTCCCAGCCGCCCTTGTTAAAAGGGTTGCACCTTAAAATTCGCCAAAATGCCAAAAGACTGCCCTTAAAAATACCGTGTATCTCAATAGCTTCAATAGCATACTGTGAACAGGTAGGGGTAAAACGGCAGCTTCCGTGGGAAAATCTGGGACTTATTGTAAGCTGATACGTTCTGATTAAAAAAATCAAAAACTTCTTAATATACTTTTTCAACTTATTACTCCCAGCTCTTTAAGCTGTTTTTCCATATCTGCATAAACTTCCTGCATTTTTACAAGGGGAGTTTTTGTTCTTGCAACAAAAACAATATCCCAGCACCCGTTAAGCCTTGGCTCAAGCAGATGAAACGCCGCCCTTATAACACGCCTTGAACGGTTGCGTTTAACGGCGTTGCCGATTTTTTTGCCGCTGGTAATTCCTACTCTCGTATTGTCAAGCCTGCTTTTCATAGCATAGGTAACAAGAGTAGAGTCTGCACGGCTTTTACCCCTGTAATACAGTCTGCGGAAATCCTTGTTTTCTTTTAAGGTGTTGCTTTTCACCTAATCGCTCCCAATCGGTAATTAGTAAGAAAGCTTTTTTCTGCCCTTCGCACGACGACGAGCAAGTACCTTTCTACCGTTTCTTGTTGACATTCTCTTTCTGAAGCCGTGCTCCATCTTTGCATGTCTCTTCTTAGGCTGGAAAGTTCTCTTCATTTTTTTCACTCCATTCAAAAGACTAAACTTGTCTTAATCTTTTATATTCTCTGCGTCCGTATTACGCAGGCATTTGCTATTTAGGTTTTGTATAGGAATACAAACCCACAATATCGGTAGATATTATATATTAATATACAAAGAGTTGTCAATAAAAAATTTATTATTCTTGTATTTATTCTTGTTATATATTATAATTACACTATATCTTGGGTAGTCCCTTTGATATAACAACAACTGAAAACTGCGAGGTAGTTAAAATGCTTGGTATTATCGGTGCAATGGACGTTGAGGTAGACGCTGTAAAAGCTCTTGTTACACACAAAACTGTCACCAGAATAGCAGGAGCCGATTTTGTGTGCGGCTTTATTGAGGGTGTAACGGTGTGCGTGTGCAAATGCTCTCCCGGCAAGGTAAACGCCGCAATATGCACCCAGGCTATGATTGACAATTTTGACATTGATAAAATAATAAATATCGGCGTGGGCTGTTCACTTTCAAAAGACGTAGTGATAAAAAACGTAGTAATCGCCACCGACGTGTGCCAGTACGATATTGACATAACCGCTCTGGGCGAACCCAGAGGATTTATCAACGGACTTAACACCATAAAAGTCAAAACAGACAAAGAGCTTTCCGACAAGCTGGCTCAAACCGCCATTAAATACGGCGAAAAAATTCACCGAGGCACTGTGGCAAGCGGCGATACGTTTATCGGCAACGTTCAGCTTAAAGATATGATTGCCAAAGAATTTGACGCAATATGCGGCGAAATGGAGAGCGGCGCCATAGGCCACACCTGTTTTGCCAACGACGTTCCCTTTGCCGTTTTGCGCTCAATCAGCGACGGGGGAGACGAAAACGCCCAGCTTGACTACCCCACATTTAAAAAAATCGCCGCAGAAATTTCCACGGCGATTATAGTCGAATACATCAAATCAGAGCAAAATCAGTATTCCTTATTCTAAATAAAAGCTGTTGAGGATATGATCTTCTGCTGCCTCGATAACATCGTGCAGGGGTGTTTTTTCAATACTCTCGGCGCCTGTTCTGGACCTGTCCTCGATAAAAACAAATCTTGCGTCCTCAACTGCAATGGCTGCTGTGGCAAGTTCCTTGCCCAAAGTAAAATCAATTTTAAACAAATCTCTCGGCAGTATCCCCGCCTTTGCCATTGTTAAAGCGCCGCGGTAAACGCAAAGGGTGTAGTAATCGTAAATATACTTGATTGCTCCTGTGTCCTTTGCCGTAGCAATTATTTTAAGCAAAAGATTTGTTGCCTGTCCCAAGGTGGCAATAGAGTTTTCACCCTCTGCTGCACTGTCCTCTTCAAGAGTAAGGTCGATACCGTTTCTGCTGTTGCTGATACCTAAAAGGTAATCGGTGGTAACACCGTAATATTCACTGCATTTTACAAGAAAATCAAGACCGCACTCGCGAATACCCTTTTCGTAGTGGCTTAAAAGCGCCTGGCTTATTCCCAAATCGCTGGAGGCTTTTTTCTGGCTTATGCCTCTTTCTTTTCTCAAAGTTGAAAGCATTGTGGCAAACTTAGTCAGCTTCTGCGTCTTATTATCTTTTTCTTTTATTTTATCTTCTGCCATATTTCACATTTCCCTTAAAATCTCATTTTATTACAAATAGTATTATATCACCATATTACTATTTGTAAAGAAGGAAATACGTTTTGTTAATTTTTTGTAATAATTGGCTAAAAAAGGAGTGTTTTTAATGAAATCATACACCTTTTATCTTTTTCGTCACGGTTTAACGAAAGGAAATCTAAACGCACAGTATATTGGTCATACTGATCTGCCACTCACTACAGATAGTATATCGGCGCTGAAAAACATCAAGGCGCATGAGCATTATCCAAAAGTGTCGGCCGTTTTTTCCTCTCCGCTTAAAAGGTGCATTGACTCTGCCAAAATTATGTTTCCCGATAACAAAATTATTACAATAGACGATTTTATCGAATACAATTTCGGTGAATTTGAGGGTCTTACCGCAGAGGATTTGAAGGATAATCAGGATTTTAAAAACTGGCTTCACGGAGATGTTAACAGCGCTCCTCCTTACGGCGAAAGCAACGCACAGTTTGCAATGCGTGTGTGTTCTGCATTTGAAAAGGTGGTGGACGGCTGTATAAAAACCGGCACCGACAATGCGGCAATCGTGGGTCACGCAGGAGTGCTGATGACTATACTTTCCTGTTACGGTTTGCCCGAAGCTCCTATGGCGCACTGGCAGATGGACGCCGGCTACGGCTTTAAGCTGCGTATAACCCCGTCCCTTTGGATGCAGGGCAAAAAATTAGAGGTTGTTGATACCTCGCCCACATCTTTATCAGATATTAAAGACCAAAACTGAAAAATCACTAAAAATATACTTTCTTTTAAACAAAGCAAAAGGCTCACCGTGTGGTGAGCCTTTTTGATTTTTATTTACAGCCCCATTGAAATGTAATCAGGTCTGTTTTCATTAAGCTGAATATTTGATTTTCCGTAAATCTTCGTCTGAAGCTCGTAAGCGTCTTTGGGAATATCAGCAATCCAAATCCAGTTGTTGTAGCTTACGGAGAAATACTGACCGCCTTTTCTGTTTTCCACAGCAGGCACATTGTTACTGCTGATTGTGTAGTTAAGCCAGTTATCTCTCAAAGCAAGGTTGCCTATGGAAATAAGCTCTGATTTTGAATAGCTTGTCTTGGTGTATTTTGAAAGCTGGTTTACAGCCTTTACTGCGTCTAACGTACTGCTTCCCTTAACCTTGTCAAGAATTTCGGAAAGAACAGCTTTCTGCCTGTCGGCTCTCTTGTCGTCGCCGTCAATGTGACGTATTCTGCAGTAGGCAAGCGCCTGTATACCGTCCAGAGTCATAACTCCTTCGTCGCCGTCAAAATTCTTTTCAATATAAACTTCTCCCACATCGCCGTATACGTTAGGGTTGTTGTTTATCTCGTTAATCTCTGCAGACGTGATATTTATATCCACACCGCCCAAAGCGTCAATAATTTTGGGGAAGCTGGCAAAATTTACTACTGCATATCCGTCGATAGCGATTTTGTAGTTTCTCTCAACAGTGGTTATATAGCAGTTAAGTCCGCCGTAGCTGGCGCTTTCATTTATCTTGCCGTAATATCCCTCGCCGTCAACCTCATAGTAAACATAAAGGTCACGGAGAATTGATGTCATATGAATAACGCCGGTGTCAACATTAATGCTGGCAATTATGGCAGAATCGGCACGGGAGGCATCTGAAATTTCTTCCTCTCTTGTATCCTCGCCGATAAGAAGCACGTTAAGCACGTGGCTGGACCTTACCGGGTCGCCGTTTTCATACCAGTTTTTAAGATAATCCTTGTATCCGTAAATCTCGTAAGCAGAAGGCTCGGTAATAAGTGGAAAATCCTCCTGCAAGAAATCCATTCCCTCATAGTACGTAACTGCGTCGTATGTTACATCAGCCTTATCGTCTTCTGCAACGTTGTCAAGCATACGGCTTAAAAGTACAACACCTACAATACACGCAACTACAAGAACTATCAGTACGGTTAGAATTATGTTTTTAACTATTTTGCCTTTTTTTGTTTTAAAGAATTTCACTTTTTCTTTTTTCTTATATTCAGGGGCGCTGTCGGCGGACACTTTCATTATATCCACCATTTCCTCTTTTTTCTCTTCCTGCTGTGTGTTTGTGTCAGGCTCTTCTTCTGCCTGTTCATCACTTTGCAGTGGATCGTCGTTTTGAGAAAAAGCAGCATCTTCGTCCTTTGTCTCGCTTTCTTCAAAAGTCTCTTTTTCTTTAGGACTTTCCTCTGCGGGACTTTTTTCCTGCTTTTCTACTATGTTAAGCTCCTCTTCCTTTTCAGGTTTGGAAAAACTGTCGTTTATTTCAAAACCGCCGTGCCCGTTTTCCTCCCCGCCGTTTTCGCCGGCAGAGTCCTTTTGCTCTTCCTGCACATTTGCGGCTTTTTCTTCAGCCTTTTGCTCAACAGGCTCCTGTGGAGTTTCGCCGGTGGAATTTTCTCTTTTCTCCTGAGCCTCTCTGTGCTTTTTTACCTCTGCAAGAATGTCGTCGATATTATACTGTTCTTTCTCCAACGACTTCACCTCTTTTCATCACGGCAAAGATTATACTATAAAACTTTTGCATTCTCTACAAAAACTGCGAAAAATTTACAAAATCCATACGTTTTTGGACACTATATTTAATATATGTCCATTAACTTATTACTTCGTTATTTTCTTCGTTTTGATTTTCTTCACTTTCCTGCTGAATTTCCTCTTCTTCTTCCTCCAGCCTGTCAACTACTGAAAGGGTAGCAACCTTTTCATTTTCGTTAACTTTCATTACTTTAACGCCCTTGCTGGGACGCTGGAAAGTAGAAATCTGGTCAGCGTGGGTGCGGATAATAATTCCGTCTGAAGAAATCATAATAACATCGTTGTCGTCACAAACAGGGGCAATCATTGCCACCTTGCCGTACTGCGCCGTTCTGTAATTGATAAGACCCTTACCGCCTCTTGACTGAACACGATAGTCGTCAAAGTCGCTCTTTCTTCCGTATCCCGTTTCGCTGACGGTAAGAAGAGTATAGTTATCTCTTGCAACGGCAAAACCTACAACGTAGTCGCCCTCGCTTAAAGTGATTGCCTTAACGCCTCTTGCAGTTCTGCCGATAAGTCTTGCGTCGCTTTCGTTAAAGCAAATGCTCATGCCGTCGTGAGTGGCAACGATAAGCTTTCTTTCACCGTCGGTAATATCAACCCAGGAAAGCTCGTCGCCCTCGTCAAGATTAATAGCGATGATGCCTGTTTTTCTTATATGATCGTACTGGTCAAGCGCCGTTCTCTTAATAACGCCGTTTCTTGTAACCATACACAGATAGCACCTGTTTTCATCTTTAGGAATTTTAACCATAGCGCTTACCTGTTCGCCGTTTTCAAGAGGCAGAATGTTTACTACGTTCATACCCTTGCTTGTTCTTGAAGCCTCGGGAATTTCGTAGCCTTTAAGCTTAAACACCTTGCCCATATTAGTAAACAGGAATATATAATCGTGAGTTGAACAGGAGAACATAGTTTTAGCCACGTCCTCTTCTCTTCTGGTCATACCCATTATTCCTCTGCCGCCGCGGTTTTGAGCCTTATAAGTGTCAACAGTCTGGCGCTTAATATAACCCTTTTCCGTTAAAGTGAGAATACACTCCTCAACAGGAATTAAATCCTCGTCGTCCACGTCGCCGCTGAATGCAGAAATCTGTGTTCTTCTTTCATCGCCGTATTTTTCGGCAATTGCTCTTGCTTCGCTTTTTACTATCTCATCAATTCTGCTTTCACTTTGAAGAATGTCGGTGAAATCCCTGATTTTTTCGTGAAGTTCTTCTAATTCGTTAAGAATTTTCTCAATTTCAAGTCCGGCTAACTGACCTAAACGGTAAGCCACAATAGCGCTTGCCTGAGGGTCGTCAAATCCAAACTTGTCCATAATAGCCTGTTTTGCCTCTGCCTGACCGCCCTTGCAGGCACGAATTGTAGCGATAACATCGTCCACAATATCAATAGCCTTGGCAAGACCCTCTAAAATGTGAGCTCTTTCCTGTGCCTTGTTTAAATCAAAGCGTGTTCTTCTTGTAATAATATCCTTTTGGAAAGCAATATATTTTTCCAAAATTTCTTTAAGAGTAAGAACCTTGGGTACTCCGTCCACAAGAGCAAGTAAAATTGCGCCGAAAGTAACCTGCATATCGGTCATTTTGTAAAGGTTGTTTAAAACTACCTGTGCGTTTGCGTCTCGCTTAACGGTAATTTCAATATGCATACCCTTTCTGTCGGAATAGTCCTGAACGTCGGCAACACCCTCAAGTCTTTTTTCCTTAACCAAATCGGCAATTCTTGTAATAAGTCTTGCCTTGTTTACGCCGTAAGGAATTTCGGAAACAACAATTTTAAATCTGTCGCCTCTGCCCTCAACTATTTCCGCCTTGGCACGAACGTAGATTTTGCCGCGTCCTGTTGCATAAGCCTCTTTTATGCCCTTTGTGCCCATAATGATACCGTAGGTTGGGAAGTCGGGGGCTTTAATGTGCTGCATAATCTCCTCAAGCTCGGCGTTTGGGTTGTCAATAAGACAGCACATACCCTCAACAACCTCTCTCATATTGTGAGGAGGAATGTTGGTAGCCATACCAACGGCAATACCTGACGAACCGTTTACAAGAAGATTAGGAAATCTTGCGGGCAAAACATCAGGTTCTTTTTCAGTATCGTCAAAGTTAGGTGAAAAATCGACTGTATCTTTCTTAATATCCTCCAGCATTTTCATTGCTGTTTTGCTCATTCTTGACTCGGTGTAACGGTAAGCAGCGGCAGGGTCGCCGTCGATAGAACCGAAGTTGCCGTGACCGTCTACAAGAATATGGCGCATTGAGAAAGGCTGTGCAAGCCTTACCATAGCGTCGTAAACAGATGCGTCGCCGTGAGGATGGTAGTGACCCAGCACGTCGCCGACGGTAGTAGCGCATTTACGGTAAGGTCTGTCAGGATAAAGATTGTTCTTATACATAGCGTAAAGAATTCTTCTGTGAACAGGCTTTAAACCGTCACGCACGTCGGGGAGAGCACGGGATACGATAACGCTCATTGAATAATCAAGAAAAGCCTTTCTTATCTCGCTGCTTATCTCAACGTCTATAATTTTTTGACTGTCATAACGAATTTCATTTTTGTCCATTAATATCTTTCCTCCGTTGTTTCTCAAAGAAACATTAGATTACTTTACATACATACGATTGGGATTGCGGTTTATAGCATTAAAAACAGACTGGCTCATTGCTTGAGGTATAACTCTTTTAGGCAGAATTTTTACCTCGTTTGCCACGATAAAATAAAAATAATTTTCCGTCTCATAAATAATGCTGATAACAGAATAAGGATAAACGCATACCACACCCGTCTCTTTTTCTGCGGGTATATTTTTTATTTCGATAGCTTTGTCGTCAATGGTAATTTCGTTTTCCCCTAAATATGAAGCATCGCTTTTTATATATCTGTTAACCTTTTTTTTCGGCACAATAATGTTTGTGAATAAAGTAAACATAGCAACAGTTACTACAAATGCTACGAAATAAATGTAATACTGCACTTCAAGTCCGCCGTTTCTCACGCCGTAATAAACAGTAATTGCAACTAAAATCATAAGCATAACTACTGAAACAACGTTGCTTTTTCTCAGCTTCACCGCAAATTTTTCATAATTTAAATAATCGTCGGCAGTAAGGGAGTATCTGAAAGTGTTTCTCATTTTGCCCCCTCCTTTATTGCCATATGTTCTTTTAAAGATGTCAAAAAGGAGTCAAGCTCGCCGCTGTTTTCAGTTTGCTTGTTGATAACAATTAAACCTTTTCTGAAAGAAGGCATAATTATAACTCTTTTGTCATCCTCTTTATAGTCATAAAGGCTTTCCCAAGGGGTAAATATTTTTTCGTAGCCGTTGATTATTTCAAGTCCCTCGTCATAAATACACAGTGTGTGCCTGCCTCTTAAAACAGGTGACATTAAAAACTGCCTTTTTATGTTTTTAGTTACAAAGGAACTTATGAAAATATAAAACAGTCCCAAAATAACAAAATAAATTATACCTGTTAAAACCTGCTGTGCAAAAGCAAAGCAAACCAATGCAATCAAGCACAAAACAACCGACGTTTTTAAGGCGTTGCTTTCGTGTCTGCACTTTTTTAACTTATATCTGAATGCTTTTGTATAATCATCGGCATTCATAAAAAACGAATATTTCATATATTTCTCTTTTTCTTAAAAATTTAAAAATCAAACGTCAAGGTTTTCAACAAACTTTGCATTTTTCTCGATAAATTCTCTACGGGGTTCAACATTGTCGCCCATAAGGATAGAGAAGTTTTCGCTGGCTCTCTGTGCATCCTCGATAGTAACTCTCAGCATTGTTCTGTATTCAGGGTCCATTGTAGTTTCCCAAAGCTGTTCGGGGTCCATCTCACCAAGACCTTTGTATCGCTGTATATCACAGTCGCCGCCCATTTCTTCAATTTTAGCGTCTCTTTCCTCATCGGAAAATGCGTATGCACTTTTCTTTCCCTTTGATACCTTGAACAGTGGAGGCTGTGCAAGAAATACGTGACCCTCCTCAATAATCTGGGGCATATAACGGAAAAAGAATGTCAAAAGAAGAGTTCTGATATGAGCGCCGTCAACATCGGCATCCGCCATAATGATTATTTTGTGGTAACGCAGTTTTGAAATATCAAAATCATCGCCGATACCTGTTCCAAGCGCCATAACAACGGGAATAAGCTTTTCGTTGGTTATTACCTTGTCAACTCTTGCCTTTTCAACGTTAAGCATTTTACCCCAAAGAGGGAGGATTGCCATATGCTCTCTGTCACGTCCCTCTTTAGCTGAACCGCCTGCGGAGTCACCCTCTACGATATAGATTTCGCATTTTGACGGGTCTTTGCTGGTACAGTCTGCAAGCTTGCCGGGTAAGGAGTTGCTTTCAAGAGGTGATTTTCTTCTTGCGTTTTCTCTTGCTTTTCTTGCCGCCTCTCTTGCACGTGATGCGTCAAGGGATTTATTAATAAGTACCTTTGCAACAGAGGGATTTTCCTCAAAATAAGTCATCAGCTTTTCATAAAGCATTGAAGATACAAGACCTGTAATATCGGTATTGCCCAACTTACCCTTTGTCTGTCCCTCAAACTGTGCCTCGGTAAGTTTTACGGAAATAACTGCGGTGATACCTTCACGAACATCCTCACCGCTGAATTTTTTGTCGCTGTCCTTTAAAATACCGAACTTTTTGCCGTAGTCGTTAAACACACGGGTAAGAGCAGTTTTAAATCCTGTTTCGTGAGTACCGCCGTCAATAGTATTAATGTTATTTGCAAAGGATAAAAGGGTTTCGTTGTAGCTGTCTGTATAGCAAAGAGCTACCTCAGCGCTTCTGTCGCCCTTTGTGGTAGAAAGGTGGATAACCTCGTCCTGAATAGGATTAAGTCCTCTGCTTGTATTAATAAATTCAACAAAGGAACGTATACCGCCCTCGTAGCAGTAAACCTCCTTGTGTTCTTCCTCTTCTCTCTTGTCGGTAAGAGTAATTGACAGTCCTGCGTTAAGAAATGCCTGTTCTCTCAAACGGCGTGAAAGAATTTCATAGTCATAAACAGTAGTTTCCTGAAAAATATCAGCGTCAGCCTTAAATCTGATAAGAGTACCGTGACCCTCTGCGTCGCCGATAATGTGCAAATCGTTTACAGGAATACCTCTTTCAAATTTCTGGCTGTAAATATGGCCGTTTTGAGTTACCTCAACCTCAAGCCACTCTGAAAGAGCGTTTACAACAGACGAACCGACACCGTGCAGTCCGCCCGATACCTTGTAGCCCGAACCGCCGAATTTACCGCCTGCGTGCAAAACGGTAAGAACTACCGTTACGGCAGGAAGTCCTGTTTTTTCATTAATTCCAACAGGTATACCACGGCCGTTATCCTTAACCTGAATAATATTACCGGGTAAAATATCGCACTCAATGTGGGTACATACTCCTGCAAGAGCCTCGTCGATAGAGTTATCCACAATTTCATACACAAGGTGGTGCAAACCTCTGGGTCCTGTTGAGCCGATATACATACCGGGTCTTTTTCTTACAGCTTCAAGTCCCTCAAGCACCTGAATATCTTTTGCGGAATATTCCTCGGTAACTGTGGTGTCAATATCCTCTTCCTCTAAATTTGTTTTGATTTCCTCGCTCATAAAAAATCTCCTTATTTACACCTTTTAAATAATGTTGATGTGTTAAAAGGGCAAACATAAATTTTATCTTCACAAACTACAAAGCTTTTTGGCAGCTCGTAGTTTACATAAATAACTTTTTTTTCTTTTTCTGCGTTAAACAGATAGTCGCGGGTAGCTTTGTTTACCGTTGACGTATCCATATCAAAAATACCGATAATTTTATCTGTTTTAACTGCCGTTTCTCCGCCAAGGTAAAGGTACATTATCCTAAACCTCCGTTTACAATATGAAAGGTTTTACCTTTTTTAAGCCTTAAAATTGTATTAGCGTCACAGCAGGTTATAAATACCTGCCAGTCTTTTATGTGATTTAAAATATAATCCTGTCTTGAAATATCCAGCTCGCTCATAACGTCGTCAAGAAGAGCCAAAGGCTCGTCCTGCGTAAGCTCTTTAAGCAGGCTTGCCTCTGCAAGTTTTAAAGCAAGAACGCAGCTTCTCTGCTGACCCTGTGAGCCGAACTTTCTTGCGCTTTTACCGTTTATAAGAATTTCCATATCGTCACGGTGAGGACCCGTCTGGGTAACACGGTTTAAAATATCCTCGCCTCTGTTTTTTTCAAGAGCTTTTACAATATTACTTTCAATTTCTTCAATATTAAGGTTTTTATATTCAAACTCGCCTTTCAGCACAAGGTCGATTTCTTCTTTTCCACCTGAAAGACCGCTGAAAATATCCTTGGCATAGGGCATCAGTGCCTCAATATATTTCTGCCTCTGATAAATGATTTTTGCTCCCGATACGGCCAAATTTCTGTCCCAGATATAAAGCATATCAACAAGGGAGTAATTTTTTGCAATATCTTTTAAAAGCATATTGCGCTGAATTAAACAGCGGTTATATTCGTGCAAAACATTGCGGTAACCTGATTTTAACTGACAAAGAGCGTTGTCAATAAACTTTCTGCGCTCCAAAGGTCCGTCTTTAACCATAGAAAGATGAACAGGTGAAAAGATAACCGCCTTCAGTTCGTCACCCAGCATTGAGGCAGATTTTTTCTTAATTCCGTTTAATTTTGCATTTCTTTTTGAATCAATAAAAATTTCAGCGTTTTGCTCTCTTTCCTTATTGACAAAGTCAATGTTAAGCCTTGAATATTCACAGTTAAATCTTATCAGCTCGCTGTCTTTAACTCCTCTGAAGCTTTTGCTTCCCGTAAAAAGATAGATTGCCTCAATAAGATTTGTTTTTCCCTGTGCGTTTTCGCCGTAAATTATGTTTACGTTGTCGTCAAAATCAAGACTTAAATTTTCAATGTTTCTGAAATTTTCTATCTTAATTGAATTAATTTTCATTTTTTATTTGTTTTATATGATATTCGTCGCCGAAAACAAGAATTTTATCTCCGTCGCGGAGTTTTTTTCCGCGGGATTCACACACTTCGCCGTTTACTCTTACAATACCGTCCTGAATAAACTGCTTTGCCTGACCGCCTGTTTCGGCAATTCCCTTAAATTTTAAAAAAGAATCAAGTCTTATAAAATCGGTTTTTATTTCAACTTTTTCTATTTTCTTTTCTGCTGCTTTTACTTTAATTTTCATTTTTCAGCCTCATAGGAAGTACAAGGAATAAAAATCCGTCGTCGTTAAGCGGCAAAATTTTTGCCGGACTTGTTGCGCTGTTAAGCTCTATCTTTATCTGGTCTGTGTCTGCAGCGTGAAGAGCGTCAAGTATAAACTTTGAGTTAAAGCCTATTTCAACTCTGTCGCCGCTTACGTTTGCGTGGGTGTGGTCAACAACTCTGCCGAGACTTGAAACTGTGGAAACTCTCATTTCATCGTTTTCAAAAAGACAGCGTATAGGATTTTTCTTGTCGTTTTCAATAACGGGAAGAGTTCTTTCAATGCAGTTTATAGCGTCCTGTGTATTAATAAGTATTGTTGTAGACGCAGTTTTAGGCACTGCGGCATTATAATCAAGAAAATCACCGTCTAAAAGTCTGCTTATAATGCTGTAATTGTCAACATCAAAAACAATATGTCTTTTTCCTACGCTGATTGAAATATTTTTGTCATCGTCCAAAGTAAGAAGTTTTGTCAGTTCCCTTATTGTCTTTTTAGGAACGATAAAGCTGATGTCCTCGCCGTCATACTGAACAGGCTCTGTTCTGATAGCAAGTCTGTATCCGTCTACACCTATCAGCTTTAACTGATTTAAAGTAAGTTCAAATTTAAGTCCTGTGTGAACAGGCTTTGAATATTCGTTATCGGCAACGGCAAAAAGAGTCTGTGACACCATACTTTGTAAAATAGTTTGGTTTAAAAACAGAGGATACCCCCCTGATACTGAAGGCAGTTCGGGATAATCGTCTGCGTCAATTCCCATAATGTTGTACTGCACAGCGCCGCTTATTATTGAAACAGAGGTACCGCTGATGTCAAAGGTAACCTTAGGGTCGGGAAGTTTTCTTATAATATCGCTTATTACCTTTGCATTAATTACTATTGCACCCGGTTCAACAACGCTTGCCTGTAAGGTAGTGTTTATACCGAATTCAAAGTCATATCCTGTCAGACTTAAAGTGTCGGATCCGCACTCCATTAAAATTCCTTCAATAGTCGGAATAGTAACTTTTGTGCTTACTGCTCTCATAACATTTGAACAGGCGTCGCTTAATTCTTTTGTGTTGCAGGTGAATTTCATAATCTTACCTCCGTATGTATGAATGATATAGACTTTTAGTAGTAGTAGTAAACAGTGTGGAAAAGTTGAAAAATAATTTTTTTGTTTTAAAACCGCAAAAAAAGCGGCAAAACTTTTTAAATTTCAAATGTGCAAAAAATGTTGAAATTGTTAAAAAATATTTTTTTCAACATCAAAAATAAAAACTTAATGTGTATTTCTAATAATTTGTGGAAAACTATTGGTTTGACTTTATGTTGCTTATTATGTCGTTTACCTGACGTGCCAGCTTGGAATCCGTCTTGATTTCCTCCTCCAGCTTGTCGCGGTTATACATAATCGTCGTGTGGTCTTTTTTAAACTCTGCGCCGATTTCCTCAAGGCTCATATTTGTTACCTTGATAATAACGTAAATAGCAATACGTCTTGCCTTTGCCACGTTTGCTTTTCTCGTGTCGCTGTAAATATCTTCAATAGAAACGCCTGTGGTGCGGCTTACCTCGTCAATTATGCGCTGTATTGTAACGGGGAGGGGCTGTGTATCCTCCATAACCACCTTGATTACATTTTGTGCAAGGGCGATTGTGGGGGCGTGCTCGTTAATGTTACAAAGAGCATAGAGTTTTTTTGTAACGCCCTCAAGCTGACGAATGTTTGATTTTATTTTTTCGGCAATGTAGCTTACAACGCTGTCGTCGATATTAAAGTCAAGCAGCGCCGCTTTTCTCTTTATAATCTCACATCTTGTTTCAAATTCGGGCGGCTGAACGTCTGCCAAAAGACCCTCCTCAAATCGTGACTTAACCCTCTCTGTAATAGACGGAATTTCACGGGGCGGACGGTCAGAGGTAAGAACTACCTGCTTGCCTGCATAAACAAGAGTGTCAAAGGTGTGGAAAAACTCCTCCTCAGTAGACGTCTTGCCCGATATAAACTGAATATCGTCAATTAAAAGCACGTCGATATTATCTCTGTACTTGCTGTGAAAATCATCAATAGTCTTGTTTTGAAGAGCCTGATAAAACTCGTTGGCAAACTGCTCCGCACGTACATACATAATTGTCATTTCGGGGAAATTACGCTCTATCTCGTGACATATTGCGTTTAACAGGTGGGTTTTGCCCAGTCCCGAATTACCGTATATGAAAAGAGGATTGTAGTTGCTGAATCCTGCGCCGTTTGAAAGCTTTGAACCGGGGTCGCTTGCTACTGCTTTAGCTGCGGCGTATGCAAATCTGTTGCTGGGTCCTACAATAAAGTTTTCAAAGGTAAACTGCTCGTTTCTGTAATCCTCAAGATTTCTGTCCTGATAAGATATTTTATTATCCTTTTTGCTTTCAAAAATATCGTCCGTTACATATGTAATAACTACCTTAAATCCTAAAATATTGTCAAATGCCTCGTAAAAAAGCTCGCCGTACTGTGACGGAACGATACTCATATGCATCTGCTTAGGCAGTCTTAACGTAACCGTTGAATTTTCAAATCCTTCAAATTTAATTGTTTTTATCCACAGGTCGTATGCCGTGGAGGAAATGCGCGCCTTGAAATAATCAAGCACCGCGTTCCATATATCGTCAAAGGAATCCATAGTAGCCTCCGTTCATCAAAATTATAAAAATGCAAAATTGCAGAAATATCCACTATGAACAGTATTATAACAGTTTTAAATATATAAATCAATATATATTTATAAATATATATAGTAAAGTATATATAATAAATAAGAGAGATAGTTATATAATATCAGTCTTGTAAAATAATAAGACGTATTGTATAATGAGGTTTCAGGAGGTGCAGTATGAGAATTTTTAAAAACAGAGGCGCAATCTATTTTTCAAAAAGCAATAAAAAGAAATCCAATGAGCAAAAAATTCTTATTATTGCACTGGCTGCTATTGTTTGTTTTACGGTATTTTTTCTTATTGCATTGGGCATAAACAACGATTTCAGCGCCAAAAAGTTTTTTGCCCCCGATGAAACCGTATCAGCTCTTTCTGTTGACGACCAACAGCCTGTGGTGCTTCCTCAGGTGTCGGGAAAAAGCAATCTTGTAAATATAATAACAAAAGACGATGTCCTGCTTTTTGTTTCTCTTATACAGATTGATATGGATAACGTCTCCTATAAAGTGGCAACCCTTAAGCCTGAAACAGAGGTGGATGGGGTATCCCTTTTCAAAACATATCAAAACGGCGGCAGCGAAAATGTGAGAAACGCAGTGGAAAGTCTGCTTTCTGTGGAATTTGATTATTACGTTCAGATAGACAGCGATGATTTTGCCGACTTTTATGACGATTTGGGCAGGGTTAATTACGCTGTGGCAAGCGATATAAGACATAAAAGTGATAACTTGGGAGTTACTTACTCCGTAAATATAAAAGCAGGGGAACAAAGCCTCAGCGGCTCACAGGTGGTAAATCTGGTAAGGTATTATCTGGAAACGGGTAATACAACAGGGGCAAACGAGGTGCTTTTAAACTGCTGGCAGCAGCAGATTAACGCAGAAAACTATGAAAACAGCGAAAGAATTTTTGCCGATTTCATTTCAATTACCGATACAAATATTTCCGTAAGGGATTTTTCGGCGGCAGGCGATGAATTTACTGTGCTTACCAACGAAAGTACGGGAGTGGGCGCTTACAGCGCTGCGGCAGAGTATGACGGTAATACTGTAAACGAGGAAAATTTACAGCAGTTAAGAGGATATTTTGTAAAATAAGGAAAAGACGGTAGAAATATGGATAAAGAAAGAATTATGAATGCAGTAAGGGAAATTCTTATTGCAGTAGGCGAGGATCCTGACAGACCGGGACTTTTGGAAACTCCCAAAAGAGTGGCAAATATGTATGAGGAGATTTTTGCAGGGCTTAATCAGGACCCTAAACAGCACCTAAAGTTTTTTGACGAAAAATCAAACGACGAAATGGTAATTGTAAGGGACATACCTTTTGCTTCAATGTGCGAGCATCATCTTCTTCCCTTTGTAGGAAATGCGCATATTGCCTATATTCCCAGCGACAATAAGATAATAGGACTTTCAAAGCTGGCAAGGATTGTTGATAATTTTGCAAAAAAACCGCAGGTTCAGGAAAGGCTTACCCACGATATAGCGGACTTTCTTAACGATAATTTAAGCCCCAAGGGCGTTGCGGTAATTATTGAGGCGGAACATATGTGTATGAGCATCAGAGGAGCCAAGGCGTCGGGTGCAAAAACCCAGACGTCTGCTTTAAGAGGCTCTATGAGAACCGATGCAAGAACAAGAGCAGAGGTACTTGCTCTTTTAGATAAGTAGTATGATTTGGAATTGCAGAGATAAAAAAATCGAATACGGCAAAAAAATTCTCATAATGGGAATTGTAAACGTAACTCCCGATTCTTTCAGCGACGGCGGCGAAAATTTTGCTGCGGAAAACGCCGTAAAAAAAGCCCTCCTGCTTGAAAAACAAGGGGCGGATATAATAGATTTCGGCGCCCAGTCCACAAGACCGGGCAGCACTCTGATTGACGAAGAGGAAGAGTGGAGCCGTCTTGAGCCTGTTTTAAGTGCTGTAAGGGGGAAATTGAGAGTTCCTGTTTCTGTTGACACCTTTTATCCTCTTGTGGCTGAAAAGGCGCTTCAACGGGGCGCAGACATTATAAACGACGTCAGCGGTGTAATTTCTCGTCAAATGGCTCAAATCGTCAAAAATACAGGCTGCGGCTGGATAATAATGCACAACGGCGCAGGGAGTATAGAAGATGTAAAGCAGTTTTTTATTAATTCGGCGCAGGAATGTGACAGGCTGGGAATAGATAAAAGTCAGCTCTGCTTTGATATGGGTATCGGCTTCGGCAAGGATTTTGATGAAAATATGGCGCTTTTAAGCAATGTTGAAAAGTATAAGCTTTCAGGCTATCCCCTCCTTTTAGGCACGTCTCGAAAAAGAGTTATCGGTCAGGGCAGTGAGCAGGAAAACCCCAAAGAAAGAGTTTACGGTAACATTGCCGCCGATACGGCTGCAATTTTCGGCGGTGCGGATATTATCAGACTCCACGACGTAAAAAACGAAAAACAGGGCATTTATATGGCTGAAAAATTAAAGGAATACAGAATAAATGGATAAAATTTTAATCAGAGATTTAAAGATTTTTGCATATCACGGAGTTAACCCCGAGGAAAAGGAACAGGGTCAGAACTTTATTTTTGATATTGATTTAAGCGTAAATATGATAAAGGCTTGTTTCAGCGACAATGTGGAAGATACGGTAAGTTACGCCAAGGTAATCAAAACGGTAACTCGTGTCTGTACCGCAGAAAAGTATGATTTGCTTGAAAAGGTGGCACAGGTGGTGTGCGACGCAATACTTGAGGAGTATCCCGCCGTTTTCAACATAAGCCTTACTCTTAAAAAGCCCGACGCACCGATGAAAGCCGATTTCGGCTGGGTAGGCGTGTCGGTTTACAGGGAAAGATAATATGGAATATGTATTAAGCGTAGGCACTAATATAGGCGACAGAAAAAAGAATATCCAAAACGCCGTGGACGCTCTTGATTTAATTCCCAAAACAAAAGTTTCGGCAGTGTCGGATATTTACGAAACAGAGCCTGTGGGATATGTTAAGCAGGACGATTTTTATAACGCAGTTATAAAGGTTCAGTCCGACCTTGAGCCTAATGAAATGCTGGGCGTCTGCCTTGGAATTGAGGCGGGACTGGGCAGAGAAAGAAAAGTTCACTGGGGACCGAGGATAATTGACATTGATTTGATTTTTGCAGAAAATATAAAAATTGAAAGTCAAAATCTTACATTGCCTCATCCCAGGTGCTTTGAAAGGCGTTTTGTCCTTGAGCCCTGTCTTGATTTGTTTAAAGACGGCATTGTTTACGGTGTGGATATTAAACCTTTAATTGAAAAAATTGACGGTCAAAAAATCAGAAAAGTAAAATAAATAATCAAAAGAAAAAACCTCTCTTGATGAGAGGTTTTTTCTTTGTTACATCATTGCGGACACGGTGTCCACAAAATCCATAACTTTGTCTGCTGTTTTTTTCACTGTTTTTTTCATTTGAGATGAATTGCTTTTTGACGCACCCACAATTGCCATTGCCGAGCATACGGCAAGAGTTGCGCCCATAACCTTCATCACGTTTGAAGAACCTTTTTTTGTCATCACGTTTTCCTCCCTGCACTTATGTGCAGTAATATTATTTGCAGAAGAAAAAGCAATACTATTAAAGGCGGATTTTAAATTTTGTTATTTAAAAATATTATTTCCAAAAATTAAAATTTAATTCGTTTCGTTTTCAATAAATTCCCCGTCTACAAAGTGAAAAGATTTCTCGCCCGTTGTTCCAATGGAATAACCGCTGTATTCTGCTTGGTAAAAGACGTATTCGTAGGTTTTTCCGTCCTTTAACTCAACCTCATAGCTTTGGGCGTACTTTAAATATTTTCCGTTTTTTGCATTTGATGCGTCAATTTGTTCAATATATTTTCTGTCTGTTTCGTTTTCGCCTTTTGAAATAAAACGTTTTGATTCATATTTTCCGTCTTGGTCATTGTCGTACAAAATTATTTTATAGTGGCTGTTTTCAAAAACATTAACGATGGTTTTATCCTCGTCTAAATATTCAAGCTGTGACAAATCGTTGTTTGCTTTTGTTAACAAATCTAAATTATTTACGGGGAGCTCAACACTGTTAAATTCATCAATCATTTCGTTGTATCTGCTTGTTGTTTGAGAATAATAGATGTTTCTTACATTTTTGTCCTTTACGTAATCGGCAGTTATTTCCGCCGTGCCTGTAAGCAGACAGGCTAAGGTTATCACTATCA
>CALWVQ010000043.1 GCA_944385025.1 uncultured Eubacterium sp. | reverse complement strand
TGCTATATTGTGTTTTATCCTGTCAACTATTCATACTGCGTTACAATTCTTCAAATCGATACGAAAAATTGTTGTCAATTTGTTGTCAACTCGGATTTGAGATGCCGAAAACCCTTGATTTTACTGGATTTTTTAGTCCAGAGGCTTCATTGTGGGGAACAAGAGAACGTCGCGGATTGAGTAGCTGTCGGTAAGGAGCATAACAAGTCTGTCAATACCGATACCGAGACCGCCTGTTGGAGGCATACCGTACTCAAGTGCGGTTACAAAGTCGTGGTCAATCATATTAGCCTCATCGTCCCCTGCCTCACGAAGCTTCATTTGAGCCTCAAAACGTGACATCTGGTCGATTGGGTCGTTAAGCTCTGAATAAGCGTTGCCGTACTCACCGCCGAGAATGAACAACTCAAATCTTTCTGTCAAAACAGGGCAGTCAGGCTTTCTCTTTGTAAGAGGGCTGATTTCAACAGGATAATCCATAATGAATGTAGGCTGAATAAGATTTGCCTCAACAAATTCCTCAAAGAATGAGTTGAGAATATCGCCCCAAGTAGCCTTTCCGTTTTCAATTTCAATGCCTTTTTCCTTGGCAATTTCCACTGCCTTGTCGTTATCCGACATAAAGTCTGCAAAATTAACACCGCTGTACTTTTCAACGGCCTCAATCATAGTCATTCTTGCAAAAGGAGTTTCAAGGTCGATTTCAGTACCGTTGAAAACGATGTGCAGGCTGTCGCAAACCTCGTTGGCAGCGTTGCGGATAATATTTTCGGCAATATCCATCATACCGTGGTAATCGGTAAATGCCTGATAAAGCTCAATACAGGTAAACTCAGGATTATGCCTTACGTCCATACCCTCGTTTCTGAAGTTACGGCCGATTTCATAAACTCTCTCCATACCGCCGACGATAAGTCTTTTAAGATAAAGCTCGGTAGCAATACGAAGATACATGTCCATATCAAGAGTATTGTGGTGAGTAATAAACGGTCTTGCGGCAGCACCGCCTGCGATAACATTGAGCATAGGTGTTTCAACCTCGATAAAGCCCAAATTATCAAGATAAGACCTGATAGAAGAAATTATCTTTGAACGCTTGATAAACGTGTCCTTAACGTCAGGATTCATTATCATATCAAGATAACGCTTTCTGTATCTTGTATCAGTATCTGTAAGACCGTGAAATTTTTCGGGAAGAGGAAGAAGCGACTTTGAAAGAAGTCTGATTTCCTTTGCGTGAACTGAAATTTCACCTGTACGTGTTTTGAAAACAAAACCCTTTACCTCAACAATATCCCCAAGGTCCCAAGACTTAAACTCTTTAAAAGCATCCTCGCCGATGTCGTTCATTCTGACATAAGCCTGAATTCTGCCGTTTCTGTCCTGAACGTCGATAAAGTTTGCCTTGCCCATATCACGCCAAGTCATAATACGGCCTGCAATAATAACGTCCTTGTTTTCAAGTTCGTCAAAATTTGCTTTTATCTCGTCGCTGTGATGAGTCTGCTGTGCAAGGGTAATTTCAAAGGGATCGCAGCCCTTTTCCTGAAGA
Source organism: uncultured Eubacterium sp. (assembly GCA_944385025.1). Lineage (GTDB taxonomy): Bacteria > Bacillota > Clostridia > Oscillospirales > Acutalibacteraceae > Eubacterium_R. The sequence continues at coordinate 21,751 of CALWVQ010000043.1, read as the reverse complement.
GCCTTAAGCTTGTCAATTCTTATCTGCTTCTGCTCGTTTTCACTTAAAACCACCTCTGCCATCTGCATCTGGGCGGCGTTGGCATTATTGCCTATAAGCTGGATATTTTCAAGAGCCTCTTCCTCGGTATCTGCAACGCCCTCAAGAGCAACGTCGCCTGTTTGAAGGAAAAGAGTATATTTAACCTTGTCCCCGTCCTTTTCCACAAGGAATTTAGGATTGGTTTTTTCCTCGTCGTTTTGGAGAGTGTTTTGAGTTTTCATTCTGCTGTTTTTCTTAACAGCCTTAACGCCTCTTTTACACTTGTCCTCCTGCTCAAAAACAGGACTCTTGCCCACAAGCTTATCGTCTATTAAAAGTTCAAAAGTGAAAGTACCGTCACCAGCCTTGGTGATTTCAAACTTTCCTGCCATAGTTTATACCTCGTTAAATGATTAGTTTATTTCCTTAATTTCAAGCTCAAGGTTGCCGATAGGAGCCTCAACAACTACAACCTCGCCTTTTTTAGCGCCCATAAGAGCCATGCCAACAGGGCTTTCATCGCTGATTTTGCCGTTTGACGGGTCTGACTGAGCAAAGCCTACGATTTCATAGGTAGCCTCAACATTGTCCTTTGTTCTTACAACAGTTACCTTTGAGCCCATACTTACTGTATCTGAGCCTGCTGTATCAATAATAACAGCGTTATCAAGCTGATACTCAAGTTCGCTGATACGAGCCTCGATTTTAGCCTGCTCTGATTTAGCCTCATCGTACTCACTGTTTTCAGAAAGGTCGCCGTATGAACGGGCAACTTTAAGTTTTTCTGCTATGTCAATTCTGCCTTCGGTTTTAAGATAGTCTAACTCTTTTTCAAGTTCTGCCTTACCTGCTGCAGTCATTTTAAACTGTTTTGCTGCCATAATAAAATCTCCTTATCGCATTTTTTAATCATTTTATTATATATTATAATTACTTTACTGTCAAGAATGTAAAAATATCCCCCAAAAATCACTTGGGGGATATTATCAGTCAACGTAATTTATTCTTTTTATTTCTCTGCCGCCTTTGTAAAAAGCTCTGTCAACACGGCGTGAAATTCTGCAGGGCAGTTCATAGTTAAAGGAGTGGGCAAGCTCCGAAACCTCTTCCATAGAAAGCTCTTTATCTCCGTCTTTGCCCACAAGGGTAACCTGCGTGCCAACCTTTACACCATCAATATCCGTCACGTCAATCATAAACTGATCCATACAAACTCTGCCTACAATCGGGGCATACTGTGAATTAACAAGCACCCTGCCCATATTTGACAAGCAGCGTGGATAGCCGTCTGCATATCCTACGGGAACGGTTGCAATTATTCTTGTTTTATCAGTCTTAAACGTGCCGCCGTAGGAAATTTCTCTTCCTGCCTCAAGGGCTTTTACGTGGGATATGCTTGCCGTCCATTTCATAACAGGCTTAATGTCAAGAAGGCTTTTATCCACCTCATTTGACGGATAAAGTCCGTAAGTAATTATACCCATACGGCACATATCAAAATACTCGTCAAAATTCATTATCCCTGCTGAATTATTTATGTGTTTTACAGGAATTACAATGCCCCTGTCATCAAGCATTTGAACAAAATTTTTAAACTTGTCACGCTGTGCCTTTGCTTTTGTTAAATCAATTTCATCGGCAGTAGCAAAATGAGAAAAAATCCCTTCAGGATATATATTTTCAAACTGACAGATTTTTTTACATTCATCAGCACTTTCCTCATTTACCTGATAACCGATACGGCTCATTCCCGTATCAACACAAAAATGAAACGGAACATTTTTATTCTGCTTTTTTGCCTCTTGCGAAAGTTCCTTTGCACATTCATAAGAAAACACAGGTATTCTTATATCGTATTTAACAACCTTGTCATAGCTGTCAGGAAAAACATAGCCTAAAATTAAAATAGGACTTTTTATTCCTGCCTTTTTAAGCTCCACCGCCTCTTCAATACAGGCAACGCCGAAAAAATCGCACTTGCCGTCAAGAAATTTTCCTATTTCTACTGCGCCGTGACCGTAAGCGTCGGCTTTTATAACACCAAGCACTTTGACACTGTCGCCCACTTTTTTACGCACGCTGTTGTAGTTATACTCAACGGCGTCAAGATCTATCTGTACTTCAGTTCTGCTGCACATTAATCAATTACCTCTGATAGTGATACTGTTTTAATCGAGTTATCCTCAAAAGCCCTGTTAAGAGCCTTTACAAATTCAAGCGCCTTTTCACCGTCGCCGTGAACACATACGGAATGAGCCTCAATTTCAATATCTTCTCCCGTATAAGCCTTTACTTTGCCCTCTTTTACCATACGAATTACACGCTCAATAGCCTGCTGTTCGTCGGTAATCATAGAGCCCTCAAGACTTCTTGCACGAAGAGAACCGTCTGCCTCGTATGCTCTGTCTGCAAACACCTCGCAGGCATATTTTACGCCGTTTTCTCTGGCGGAATTTATCATTTCAGAACCGCTTAAACCAAGCAAAATAAGTTCTTTGTCAAAGTCTTTTACTGCACTCACAATAGCGTCTGAAAGTTCTTTACTTTTTGCCGCCATATTATACATTGCACCGTGAGGCTTAACATATATAACTTTAGCATTTTTAGCCTTTGCCACAGCGTCAATAGCCCCAAGCTGGTAAAGTGTAAAACCGTAAACCTGTTTCGGTGTTACGTCCATATTAGTTCTGCCAAAATTTTCCCTGTCGGGATAACCCGGGTGAGCACCGATACAAACTTGATTTTCCACACAAAATTCCACAGTTTTTATCATTGTCTGGCTGTCACCTGCGTGGAAGCCGCAGGCAATATTGGCGGAATTTATCATAGGAATTATAACATCATCATATTTTGCGCCTTCGCCCAAATCACAGTTAAGATTTATCTTATACATTTTATCACCTGTTTCACTAATATTTCAGGGCTGTATTTTTAACCTCTGTTATAAACATATGACCCGGAGAATGAGTAATTGCAATAGGAGGTTTTGTCGCCATTACGATATTCTGAGGGGTTACTCCACAGGGCCAAAACACCTCTACCTCATTGTCATTAATTGTTACGCTGTCTCCGTAATCGGGTTTTGACGAATCTCTTATTCCGATTAACTCAGGATTTCCGATATGAACGGGAGCTCCGTGAACACGTGGCATAGACGCCGTTACATTAACGGCTTTAACCACCATATCGTAAGGAATAGGGCGCATTGATACAACCATATTGCCGTGAAAAACGCCTGCGCTTTCAAGTTCAATGTTTGTGTTAAACATAGGCACATTTTTACCTTCTTCAATATGCCTTACAGGCACGCCCGCTTCTAAAAGCTCGCTTTCAAAGGAAAATGAACAACCGATTAAAAAATATACAAAATCATTTTGCCAGTACTCTGTTATATCGGTAACTTCTTTTTCAAGAACGCCGTTTTTCCATATTCTGTATTTTGGAAAATCGGTGCAGACATTTCCGTTTTTTGCCATTTTCTTAATCAGTTTACTGCCTGCATCGCCCACCTCAAGAATGGGACAGGGTTTAGGATTTCTCATACAAAAAAGAAGAAAGTCAAAGGCATATTCCTTTGGCAGAATACAAAGATTAGCCTGGGCGTAACCATTACACATACCTGACGTTTGGTGTGTTATTTCACCGTTTCTTATCAGTTTGACAACGTCTTGAGGTTTCATATTTGAGTAATCCATAAAATTCTCCTTATTTATACAAAAAACAGTTTATCAAAAAACTTTTTTTCTTTTCTTGCCAGCACTTGAGCTTTTGATGCGGATACCTTTGAAAATCTGACTATCGTATCCGGTCTTGCCTGTGCCAAAAGGGGCAAATCCACAGATATTACTGTGGCTATTTTTGCATATCCCCCCGTTGTTTGATGGTCTGCCATCAATATAATCGGTTTGCCGTTTTTCGGCACCTGAACAGAACCGAAAACTATACCGTCGCTGATAATATCCACGCCGTTTTCGCTTTCAACGGCATCGCCGTCAAGACGTATTCCCATTCTGTCTGACTGATTTGTAACAATCCAAGAAGTTGAAAAAAAATCTCTTATTTCATCATCGCTGAACATAAAGTCCTGCGGTCCTGCCACGGCGCGCACTTTTATTTCGCTTTTATATTCCGACGGCTTAACCTGCCATTTTTTCAGACTTTCAGGCGGAATTTCAAAATTCTCACAGCCTGTTTCAAGGACATCGCCTTTCATAAGTTTTCGGCCTTCAAAACCGCCGAAGCCGCACTTCAAATCTGTGGAACGGCTTCCCATTACCTTGGGCACATCTATGCCGCCGCTGACTGCAAAATAACCTCTAACGCCGTTTTTGGCATATCCGCATTTTAAAAGATCCCCTCTTTTAACTTTGTAAGCCTTGTTGGTTTTTATCGGCATCTCATTTATTTTTGCTCCCATATCAGCGCCTGACAGACATATTATATAATCATCGCTGAAATACGCGGTTACACCTGTCATAGTCATTTCTATAACAGCACAGTTAAGACTGTTTCCCACAAGTCTGTTGGCAATTTTGGCAGAATAAGCGTCCATCACTCCGTTTTGTGAAAAGCCGCTTTTCATCACGTTAAAGCGACCCAAATCCTGCACTGTTGAAAGGAGGCCCGCATCAAGTATCTCTACACTCATACCTTTACCTCCTGACTTTCAACAGTATAACTGCCCTCTTGCACTTTTTTGTCTATTTCAAAATATTCTTCCTTTGAAACAGGAACAAATCTTATATAATCTCCTGCACGGTAAAGGATAGGGCTTTCCTTGCTTTTATCATAAACATTTACAGGAGTTTTGCCGATTATCTGCCATCCCCCCGGTGATGCAATAGGGTAAATACCTGTCTGCTCTCCGCCTATTCCCACAGAGCCTTTTTCAATTTCCACTCTCGGAGTTTCAAGGCGCGGAGTTATAAGTCGCTTGTCCATTCCTCCCAAATAAGCAAAACCGGGGAGAAATCCCAGCATATAGATAAGATAGTCAGCAGATGAGTGAATAGATATAATCTCATCTCTCGTAAGACCTGTATGCCTTTCTACATTACCCATATCAAGAGAAAATTCTTCGTCGTAGCACACGGGAATTTTGTAAAGAACAGAAGTAAAAGAGCTGCCTGTGCCAAGTTTTCGCAAGATTATATTTAATCTGAATTTAAGCCACGTTAATGAAATCTTGCAGGGATTATACAACACGGTAACACAGCAAAACGCAGGTATAGTCTCTATAACGCCGCTGATTTTTGCTTTTTCCACTGCGTCAGCAAAAGAGGTAACCATAGCGTTTACCTCTTTGCTGATTTCATTATTAAAACATACGGTTACTGCCGTATCGCCGTTTGGCAGAAATTTATACCTCATTTTGTGAAAAATCCTTTTTTAATCGTATTTTCAAACCATGCGGTAGTTTTTGTTTCTACCGTTTGGGGGTAATCAATAAGCGCTTTCATCATATCAACCAACGGAAGATTTATATTTTTACCTATACCGTCAATAAAAGGTCTAGCCTCGCCGTACATATCAAGCATACCGCTTTGAGCTGCGGCATCCATAACCTGTGATTGAATCTCACTGCTGTGGAAAAGTTCCTGTTTTCCCAAAAGGAACGCACATGCCGCCATAAGAGCGTTGCAGCCCCAGTCAGAAACGGTAGCGGTAATAATATTGTCTGCGCTGCTGTCGGCAAGAATACCGAAACCCGTACCTGCTTTGCAGCCGCCTTCTTCAGCATAGGGCACATACTTTCTCACGTGCTCCTCAATAGCCGCCATACCGATTTCATTTCCCAAATCACCGATTGAAAGGTTAAAAACACCCTTTTCCTGACACATCTTAAACAGCACGTCATACTTAGGTTCAATGTCAGAAGTGTTTACACCAACCGCATTGTGATAATAGCCGTTTTTATTTCTTCCCGGTGCCTCATTGCTGATAACGGCACAAGGCAGTCCGTGAGACAATATTTCTTCTGCCTGAACGAAAGCTTCGTCAACATATTTTGTAAACACCTTTACACATACCGCATTGTCGCCGATATTATCAATATCTTCTGTTAACTCATATCCCAGCACCTTGCTTATTGAATTAACAGCCTTAACACATTCCTGTGGGATTATCATAACCGGCTTTGCTCCAAAAGCGTTTATCAAAAACTTTGCCAAAACGCAGGAGGAAATTATGCCGTCAGTTTCCGCCTCACGCCACGGCAAAAGAATAAAACCTGTAAGAATAAACACTTTTTCGCCCTTTTTTACGTTTTTTATAAGACCTTTTGCACCGTGGGTGGAAAGAGGTTCTCCCGTAAATTTAAGCGCGCCCTCATATAAAATACGGCAAACGCCGTAACCCCTTGGGTCAAGGTTCATAAGAGTATCAAGATTACGTCCAACGTTATATTCCGTCAATTCTTCCCTTGTCATAATTTCTCCTCATCAATCATCTGCTATCAGTCTTTTTTGCACTGCATTTCGAAATCGGCAACTAAAGCATCCTGTATTTTTTTGAGCATTTCAGGAGCTTTTCCTCCAACTGCTTTTTTGTCAACAGTTTTTACAGGAATACAGAATGAGCCTGTTGAGTGAACAACAATTTCGTCTGCATTCATAAGTTCGTCAAGGGTATATTCCCTTTCCTCTGTTTTATATCCAAGCTTTTGAGCAAAAGCAAGAAGTCTTATTCTTGCTGTGCCGGGAAGCACCTTATCATCAAGAGGATGAGTTATTACGCAGCCGTCTTTAAATATTGAAACGTTAGAATGAGCGCACTCCGTAACAATATCACCGCGGTGAAAAATTGCTTCCTGACAGCCTGCTCTGTCAGCGGCAGTAGCAGCAAGACAAGAAGGTATCAAATTTAAAGTTTTTGCATTACAGTAATAAAATCTTTTATCTTCATAAGTAATAACGTCGATAGGCTTATATGTATCAGCCACAGGTGACGGAGTAAGAGTAATCCAAAGATTTCCCTTCATATCCTCACTGTAAATGTGACCTCTCAGCCCGGAACCGCGCGTTACCTGCATATAAACAAACTGATCGCCGTCATCCACCTTGAGAACCAGCTCTTTTAAAAGAGTTTCAAGCTCCTGTCTTTCAACAGGGATTTTAATATCAAGGAGCTTTGCGCTGTTATAAAATCTGTTTAAATGGGCGTCCAAATCAAAAATCTTATGATTGTGGGAATATGTTGCGTCGTATATTCCGTCGCCGAACCAACAAACCCTGTCTGTCATAGGAATTTGCATTTTCTCGATTTCATCATATGTACCGTTGTAGTAGCCTAAATTTTTCATAAAAGCCTCCCCAAATAATTATAAACATCACTAATTTTCATTTTAATACAATAAAGTCAAAAAGTAAACACTAATTGCTGACAAATAATTAAATATACAAATGTCTATAAACACTTATAATCAATGATAATTTATGGTATAATAAAAACAACAAATAATAATTGTAAGGTGATTTTATGTGCACTGCTTTCGGTATGACAAACGGCGACTTTTATTTGGGCAGAACACTTGACTGGCACTGCTCCTACGGTGAAAAAATCATCGTTACTCCGAGAAACTGCAAAATTAATTACAAATACGCAAAATCGCAGCAAACAGGATATGCCATAATGGGAACAGCGCTAAACGGCAGCGGTTTTCCCCTATACTACGAGGCTATAAACGAAAAAGGGCTGTGTATGGCAGGGCTGAATTTTCCCAACAACTGCGCTTATTTTAAGCCGAATCAAGACAAATTAAACATAACCTCATATGAGTTTATTCCGTACGTTTTAAGAAAATGTGAAAATTATTCACAAGCAAAAGAAATGATAAATAATTTGAATATCACCGATGACGCTTTTTCTTCCGAAATGCCACCTGCATCTCTGCACTGGCTGATTTGCGACAAAAGCGGTGCAATAACAGTTGAGCAGACTGAAAAAGGGCTTAAAATCTACGACAATCCCCTAAAGGTACTCACAAATAATCCGCCCTTTGACCTCCAGCTTGAAAATCTTAAAAAATATGAAAATCTTTCTCCCTTTGAAGATAAAAACAGTATGATTTTCAACAGTGATAAATATTTTTGTTCAGGAACAGGCGCTTTGGGATTGCCCGGCGACAACACTTCGATGTCACGATTTGTTCGCACCGTTTTCAACTCCCAAAATGTGCAAAGAACAGATGATAATAATTCAAATCCTGCAACTGTTTTTAAAATTCTTTCAAAAGTGGAATGTATAAAGGGATGCGTTCGCACAAATAACGGCGATGATTATACTGTTTATTCCGTCTGTTTTAACGCAGACAAAGGACTCTATTTTGTCAAAACCTACAACGATGACAAAATAACAACAGTAAAACTCGCCGATTATGACCTAAATACAAATCAGCTTTTCATAACGGATATTAAACAGTAACAAAGCCGAGGGAAAAACCCTCGGCTTTATTTATTATTTTATTCTTCTGCGTAAGCAAGCTTAACCTGTTGATATCTCTCACGAAGTTCATCAAAGTGAGTATAGTTCTCTGCCTGGTTAAGTACTTTTTCAGCGTCAAGGTAAGGCTTTGCGGAACGGTTGTAGCTGAGGAATTTATTCTGCTCTTGGTTGATTTCTTTGTTAAGAGCCTTAAATGTTTCTTTAATCTTTTTAACCTCTGCGTTAATTCTGTCTGCTTCTGCCTTGTTCTTTTCCTTTTTAGCTGTAACAAGTTCTTTGTAAAGAGCTGATTCCTTCTCCTCAAGTCTTTCAGACTTATTATAAAGTTTGTTAAGCTTTGTATCATCAGGAAGCTCTGTAATAGGCTGTGAATTGAAATATTTAGCCTGACATTTTCTTGCGTTGATTCTTGCTCTGCAGAAATTAACCTTGTACTTTTTAATCTCTTTTTCTTCGGCTGTGTTTTTAGGAAGCTTTTTAGCCTCTTTAAGCTCTTTTTTAAGGTCTTTTACAGAGTGGTTTGAAAGTCCCTGCAATCCCTCTGCAACGATTGCTGAAGCGTCGGCAACCTTCATTCTGCCGATTTCACTGTAATAATGGTTAAGTTCGTTCATTACAAAAGGAGCAAGCCGAATATTCAGATTTCTTTCGAATGCCTTTTTATACTCTTCTTTGGCCTGTTTAATCTTGTTTTCGTCCTTGGTAGCCTTTGCCTCTTTTATGCCATTCTTGGTTACCTTTTCAGTCTGCTCGTTAATAAGTTCTTTTGATGTTTCCACCATTTCGATAACTTCTACAAGGTCCTCGTCGCTTAATGTATTGTTGCCGAAATCCTCAAAGAAAGCTCTGATTTTAAGAACTCTGATCATACCCTGCTGCTTAAGCTCTGTCAAATCGTAGAAGAAATAAGGCAATACATTGATAAATGCACCTGCGATTGACGCAAGGATAAGCACACCGCATATTGTCTTGAGAATGTCACCGTCATAAAGTGAAAAATAAGCAATACTTGAAGTATCTGTCTCTGCGATGACGTCCTTAACTATTTTACCGTTTCTCAATACTTTGTTCATTACATCAGGGTCATTAAGAACGGTTTGAGCAGTTTCTGTGTTGATACCGAATTTATCATAAAGAAGGTTTACTATACCGCTGCTGGCAACGGTGATAAGTCCGCCTACAGCAGTAATTGTGGAGAACATACCGTCGATTCTCTCGCCTGTTATATACTGCTGATAATCTCTGATATCGGCATTGATAGACGGTGTAAGAATCTGCATAAATGCATTCATCAAATTGTTCATCCAATAACAGATAACAAGAAGAATGAGCGGCATCCATGTGTGGAGAGCGCTTGTACTCTCACCTGTCATATCAATTACTCTTACAACAGGGAACATCATTGCAATAAACACAATATTAAGCACATTAGTGCCTATAAGCACAACTCTTTTGCCCCATTTTCTGATTGCAAAAGGAGCAATAAGCATACCTACAAGTCCTGCATTTTGGCAAATAAGAGTAATAACAGAATAAACTGTACCGTTACATATACCGCCGTAGCTGTAAAGCCAGCCGAGAATAACCGTCATAGACGTTTCAAGGAAGCCGAGCCAAGTTGCAAGGGCAATTACCCAGAAATACTTGTTTTTCAAAACTTCACGAAGAGAGTCAATAAACTTAATCTGAATAACGTGGGTTTTTGCCTGAACAATTTTCTCCTTGGTATTAACGTATACCACAATACTCAAAGCGACAGAGAATATTGCAAGAGGAGGATAAATGTATCTGTAAAGTCTGATATCATAAAGGTTGTCGTTGGTGAAAAGCTGTGCAAAAATAGGCATTGCCAAGTTAAGCACAGACGGCGCCAGCGAATAAACAACGCCCTTTACAGTAGATACGTCAGCTCTTTCCTGTGTATTTGGTGAAAGAACGTGAATGAGGTTATCGTACGCCTCTGAAAAGAAATAATAGAAGAAATTTTGGAAAAAGTTAAGTATAAGTATAACGGCACAGGTTACGACATATGCTCTGCTTTTTCCCAAGAAAGTTCCCTCGCCGAAAAGGGCACCGAAATCATTATATGGGAACCATACAAACAATATTGTTACAATTGCACTGGGAATACCCATTTTCACTATGTACGGTCTGTACTTACCCTCTTTGCTTCGGGTATTGTCGATAATATTCGCTCTGATTCCTGAAAGCGGAATGTTGACAATTACAGAGATGAAATACAAAATGTATACATCAATAGGCTCAACGCCCAAAGTGTTTCCTATTAATACATTGGTAGCAGACAAAATCATATTTGTCGCCATTACGGCAAGGAATTTAACACCGATACCGCCGCCTGCGTAGGAAACTATTTCCTTGTAAGGCATATATCTGCCTTTGGGTGCCTCGTTCCAATGGTTTGTAACCTCTGAAACAAGAGAAGTGATTTTTGTTTTGATATTACTCATTTCTCTACCTGTCTTTACAATTTATTTTATATGCAACGTTTTTCAACGAAACAGCCTACTGATTTTTTATCCAGTCAAGAGATACCTGTGCAAAGTGAATTTCCTGGCATTTGGTATCAGGCTCAAACAGTATGCCAATATTTCCGTTAGGAAGCTGGGTTATACTGCTGTAAACAAACTCGCCCTCTTTAAGCAGCCGCCTGTAAGGAAATGTTTCGCCGTCATCATAGGACAGCATCACCGTACCGTTACAGCGATTTTTCTCATCTGACGGGTTAACCAAAACAACAGCGGGCTTATCAGTATCTTTCAATTTAACAACACCGCACTGGCAAATGGGCTGGGGCAAAGTATCGTCAAATCTAAAGTTTTCCCAGCTTTCACCGCCGTTTGTACTGTAAGCAACTGCAACTCTTCTGCATTTATCGTGATTTCGCATAAACACCTTCAGCGTACCGTTTTCCTGTTCAATCAACTGGGACTCAGTAAGCATTTGGTCATTTCTTATGTTTCTTGTATTTAGAGTTCTGCCTTTGACAACTCTGCCGTCGTTAGGTGATTTGCCTCTTTTCCACGTTTTTCCGTTATCGTCGCTGTAAATTACACAGCAGGAAAGTCTCAGAGGAAACAGCCTTGTACCATAATAAATGGGAACAACAATTCTACCTTTGTATTTTCCGTTTTTAACAACGATTCCGCAGCCGGGACCGGGACCGATAAAACTCATATAATCCTCTTTAACCTGACTGTTAATGCAAACAGGCTTTGACCAGGTTAAGCCGTCGTCATCGCTGTAACACATCATCATAAAAGAGGTATGAGGCTCTTTAAATTTTCCGTCCGTGTATATGTTACAAATTTTGCTGCCGTTTGAAAAAACATCGCCGTTTTCATCCACGGTATATTTTGTTTTTTTCATCCTCTTTGTATACAAACATCCCGACTGAAGAATATATTTTTTAAAAGCACTTTTGATTATCTTTCTTCCCTGACGGTCATAAGCCTTTGTGCAGGTACTGTTTAATATACCAACCCCTGCCGGAGTATGAGAATAGTGAAGATAAATACGACCTGACTCCTCATCATATGTCATAACAGGGTCGATAGCCGCAGAGGACTTCATTTTAATGTTACCGTGTTCTTCCACAGCAATTATGTAGTCGCTCCAGGTCTTACCGCTGTCGGTACTTCGCCTTACGACCTTATCAATTCTGTTTGGATTATCCATTCCTGAACAGTATCTTGCGTCTGCACAGGCGACAACTACGCCGTTTTTAGTCGTAATTATCGAAGGTATTCTGTAAAAATCTGCAGGTCCTCCTGTATTGGGACCAAATACTGTGGAAAATTCCATAATATACCTCATTAACCATTTTTTATTGTATACATTAGATAAAAGTTTTTTAACATAACAATATTATCATATTGAAAGTGTAAATACAAGGAATATTTAAAATAAGTGAAAAAGAAGAAAAATATTGCAAAAAACGCCGGTTTGAATTATAATAATTTCATCAGCTAAAACTGATCAAAAATGAGATAACCTGTTCCCATTCCGAACACAGAAGTAAAGCTCTTGTATCAAAAATACAAGAGCTTATTTTTATTTGGGAGGTAAAAATGTTTAATTACAAGAAAATCATTGTAATAGGATGCTCAGGCTCAGGTAAAAGCACATTTAGCAGAAAGCTGCAAAAAGCCACAGGATTAGAATTGTTTTATTTAGATGCAATTTACTGGAATAAGGACGGCTCACATATTACAAGAGATGAGTTCACAAAAAAGCAAAGAGAAATATTAAAAAGAGAAAGTTACATAATAGACGGTAATTTCAGAAATACTCTTGAAATGAGATTTAGGGATGCAGATTTAGTGTTCTTCTTTGATTTGCCTACTGAAATTTGTATTCACGGTGTAAAAAACAGAAAAGGCAAACGTCCTGAAATGCCGTGCGAACTGCCTGTAAACCAAGAACTCATAGAATTTATCAAAAATTTTAATACTGACGTAAAGCCATTAATACTTAAACTTATCAAAAAGTATAAAAAAGACATTATTACTTTTCACTCTCACAAAGAAGCTGACAATTATATAGAAGGACTCACCTCTATAGACTTAACTTTAAATACTGAAAACGGTGTTTTCAACCACAGAGTCGCCGCAGTAATCATTAATGATAATAAAGTTCTCGCACAAAAGAACACCAAAACTAACGAATATTATCTGGTAGGCGGACGGGTGAAATTTGAAGAAAGCACTCAGGACGCACTTATCCGCGAATTAGATGAGGAGTTGGGTATTACCGTTACCGATATTAAACCTTTATGGATTAATGAGGCATTTTTTATTGATGAAAACAAAAAATTTCACGAAATATGTATGTACTATTTTGTAGATATATCAAAAACAAATTTCAACCGCTTTGAAGATATTTTTCAAACCCTTGAGGGCAACAGAATTAACACTTATGAATGGCTTAATATAGACAGTTTGGATAACATTACACTTTATCCACGGTTTCTCAAAGACGAAATTAAAAATCAAAACAAAACCCTTAAACTTATTGTTACAAAGGAATACTAATATGGAATATTGGGACGCTTATGACAAAGATTTAAATAAAATTGACGGCATAACATTGGTAAGAGGTGAACCCATACCTGAAAACGTATATCATTTGGTGTGCGAAACAGTTGTTAAACACGTGGACGGAACTTATCTTCTAATGCAACGTGATTTTAACAAACACTTAGGCGGTTTATAGGAACTGACAGCAGGAGGCTCCGCGTTATCGGGAGAAACACCGTTAGAATGTGCCGTTAGAGAACTTATGGAAGAAACAGGCATTAAAGCAGAGTCTTTAACTAAATTAGGAACAGTATGCAACGATAAGCGCCGCACTGTTTACTGTGAATATCTGTGCATTACAGACTCCCGCAAAACAGAAGTAAAACTGCAAAAAGGCGAAACAATCAATTATAAATGGGTAACGGCTGAATACTTGAAAACATTAAGTAACAGCGAATTAGCTTGTCAAAGAACAAGAGATTTGATTCTGAAAAACGGCTGACAAAAAAGACGAGAGTTTATTTCTCTCGTCTTTTAAAACACAAAATTAATAAGAAGCATATAGCCTATCGTACCCACGGCTATACTCAAAAGGGTATTTCTTTTCCAAAAATGGATAAGTCCTGTGGTGACAACTGCTATAATTTTAGGCAAAAGTCCGTTTATACCTATATCTCTCACATCGCCGATACCGTAGACAATAAGCACGCCTATTATGGCAACAGGCAAAACCTTACCCAGATAATTTACAAATTTGGGAGGCTCTTTTTTACCGCTGAAAAGCACAAACGGCACCAGCCTTGTGGCAAAGGTACACACAGCGGCAACGACAATTATTATAATCAAATTCTTTGTTGAAAGAGGCATTACTTATTAACCTCCTTCTTCATAAGAGCGGGTTTTGCCGCAATAAGCAAAACCACTGTAAGTATCAGCGTAGGCAAAAGGAAATTATCAGCGCCGAAAATCATAAGGCAGATAAAGGCGCAGAATATGCCCACCGCACCGCATATTTTGTTTTTTGTATCAATAAGCAAATCAACAAAAATTACGGTAAAAAGCGCTGTCATTGAAAAATCAATTCCCGTAAAATCAATAGGCAGGCTTTGACCTAACAAAGAGCCTACAACAGAGCCTAAAATCCAATAAAAATGGTCAAACTCACCTAATAAAAATCTCGCTTTAGGCTCGTTTACATCATCAGGAACAGACTGGATAGACACATTGACGGAATACGTTTCATCTGTCAGAGAGAATATCATAAACGGATACCGCCAGCCGCCTGCTTTAAACTTATCAATCAAGGACAATCCGTAAAACATATGGCGGGAATTTATAAAAAGGGTCATCATAGCCACGGTGGGTATACTTGCCGCCGAAGAAATCAGCGAAACCAACAAAAACTGACCTGACCCCGCATAAACAAGTATTGAAATGAAAATTGCCCAAATCCAGTTGTATCCCGCATCATAAAGCATAATTCCGAAAGCAGACCCTAAAAAAAGGTAGCCGAAAAATACGGGAAGAGATTTTTTAAAGGCATATTTAATTGTAGCTTTTCTGCTTTTCTTACTCATCACAAGTCCCTCAAGAATTTTTCCAAGCATATATTATATAGTATAACTTTCCGGGTTTCAACTTGAATTTTCACAAAATTCAAACTAAAATGCGGTATAGTTGTTTCAAAGGCACGTAATTAAAATAACTGCTGTTACAAAATAGCAAAGGGGAGAAATTATGGAAGTATGTTTTGCATCAATCTCGGATATTGATTTATGGATGAACCTTGTTCAAAAGGTAAGTTCTTCTTTTCCGGGGCTTGAAACGGACAAAGAATTAAAACAGCACAAAAAAACTGTTTTAAAATTTATTGAGAACAAACAGGCGTTGTGTGTTAAACACGGTAAAAACATAACGGGAGCAATTTTATTTTCAAAAAAGAACAATGAAATCTGTTTTCTTGCCGTGGATCCGCAATTTCGCAACAGAGGAACAGCTACAAGGCTGTTAAACGAAGCCCTTTTGCAGCTTGACAGAAAAAGAGGTATTTTTCTTATAACATTCAGAGAAGATGACAGCCGAGGTACTGTGGCGAGATTGCTTTACGAAAAAATGGGATTTAAACAAGGAGAACTGATTGAAGCATTTGGGCACCCCTGTCAAAAATTTATACTCAAAGCAAAGGAGAAATAATGAAAAAACCGTGAGCATACTGCTCACGGTTTTTTTATCCTACTTTTTTCTGATATTTTTTTACCATCTTATCCCAAGAGGAAAAATTATCATCATTTCTGTGATCGGGCAAATCGTAGTTTTTGTGAAGGTACTCACCCAAATATTCGGTTACTTTTACAGCTCCGTAATGGTTAAGGTGATCTCCCTTATCATACGTATCCTTTGACCAATCTATACCTAACGGATCGTCAAGATTTAAATCAATATATGTAATATCCTTTTCCTCTGTAAGTGTGCGAACTGCATCATATTTTGCATAATCCCACGTTTTAATGCTTGGCGTTCTTACAATAAGTAACTCAATATTGTTTTTTTCGCAAATATCACAGATTTTATTAAAATCAGAAAGATTTGTGGAACTTATAAGTTCCTTTCTGTCTGTTTTCATCATATAATCTGTTTTTTTCGCCGCTTTTATATCGTCTGTATAGCGATAACCCTTAAAACTGCTGAAAGTAACCTCTTCATATTCATAGTCGCTGTCAACTAACCCTTTCCAAGCATTATGATACTTAAAAATCGGGAATTTCTTTTCCATTTTAGGCAAAACGGAGGAAATCAGCGAGTAATTTCTAAACAGCACGTTAGGCTCAAGAATACACACTTTAGGTTTCTGTCTTTCAAGCAGCGCCTCGAGCATATCGCAGGATTGATACGTTTTCTGTGACGGTGAAGCACCCACATATGTTGTAAAACCATATTTTTCATACATTTCAGGAGGAATGATTGAGCGGTATGCCTCACTGTCACCTAAAACTACAACGTCCATAGAGTTTTCATCCTCTTTAGACGCGTCTATCACAACTTTGTCAAACTTATCAACACCTGCTCTGGTATTGGCGGGATCAACTATTGCTGAAAGTGCCAAAATTATAGCAAGTATAACTGCCGCGAAGGATATTATCTTTAAATATTTAAACTTTTCTGTCATAACTCCTCCTTAAAAATCGGCATACATAGGCGCAACGGGGGTATATTCGGCGCCGTAAGCTCCAAAGATTATTATTGCAACCATTGCCGCAATAACAACAAGCCATCTGATTGCAATATTTTTTTCTGCAAGTTTTTCGCAAATGTCCACATTTTTCTCTTTAAGCACTCCAAAAACAAATACTATTGCCACAACTGCAAAAACCACAATTATGTCAAGATAGTCAAGCCCTGCCTTTTCGATAGTTTCAAGAGAAACAGCCTTAATTGAGAAATCGGTGAAAATTCTTTTGAACATATCAAGACCCTCTTTAAGACCGTGGGCACGGAAAAACAGTTCACCCAAAACCACAAGAAAAGAGGTTTTAACAATTCTAAGCGCCGCAACAGGTCCTTTGCTGCGGTCAATATGCAGTTTGTCATATATTTTTGTAACAACAGGGTTAAACAGGTTGCCTGTAAATATCATTACAAAGTGATACATACCGAAGAATATATACATCCACGCTGAGCCGTGCCAAATACCGTTGCAAATCCATACACAAAACAGCGCCACCGTTCCCGCCGCAAGAGGACCGAAATAGTTTCCAAGACGCTTTCTGCCTGCTGCGGTAAGCTTTTTTGAAAAGGTTGAAAATGATACGGGGTAGTATATGTAATCTCTGAACCAAGTACCAAGGGTAATGTGCCACCTTGTCCAAAATTCCGATACACTTTTTGAGAAAAACGGCTGTCTGAAATTTTCGGGCAGTTTTACGCCGAAAATACGAGCGCTTCCCAAGCCTATATCCATAGCGCCTGAAAAATCCATATAAAGCTGAATAGTATAAGCTATTGCACCTATAAGGATTATTGCACCGTCATATTTTTCATAGTGGTTAAAAACAGACTTAACAAACTCGTTAAGACGATCGGCCACTATAATTTTTTTAAAAAGACCGTAAACAATTCTTTCAAAGCCGAAAACAAAATTTCTGTACTCAATCTGCTTTCCTGAAAACAGACTTTCAGCCGTGTCTGAATATCTGGCAATAGGACCCTCCATTATTTGAGGGAAAAAGCTGATATAAAGCGCCAGTCTGCCCAAATTTCTGTCAGCTTTTATTGTGCCTCTTCGTACATCAGTCATATAAGAAACTGCCTGAAGGGTATAAAACGAAATTCCGATAGGCACCATAAATTTGACTACATTTACCTGCATGTCAAAATGGGCTAAAACAGTGTTTACGTTGCCTAACACAAACGGCGTATACTTAAGCACTGCCAGCAGTCCGATATGGACAATAACTGCAAGGGCAAGCACAAGATTCTGTTGTTTGTCGTTTGCGGCTTTTACTTTCTTTTTTTCTTCTCTTTCAAGCCCTTTGATTGCCAGTTTACGTTCTTGCTGAAGTTTGTCCAGCCACAAGCCGAAATGGTGGATTGACACTGTTGAAAACAGCAAATACGCAATAAGCTTTTCGCTTATTATCCAAAAGAAAGCGTAGCTTGCCAACAAAAGCACATAGGGGCGTACTTTTTTCGGCATTATGGCATAAACCGCTACTACCAGCGGAAGAAAAAGGGCGAAGTATTCAGGCCCGAAATAGGTCATTACTCATCTTCCTCCTGAAGTCGTGTAATCAACTCCCACATTGCCTGTGCAGAATTAAAATTCCTTGGGGCAATTTCAACTGTGGGAATTGTCACATCGAATTCATCCTCAATTTCTGCGATAAGAGAAATGATTGCCAGTGAGTCAAGAACGTGATCATCAATTAATGTGGTGCAGGTTTCAAAGTCCACGTCCGGTCTGATTTCTTCCAAGATTTCAATTAATGTTTCCATAGTTATATATCTCCTTTAAAATAATTATTTTGCGGGTTTGTTAAGTTCGCTTGTTTTAAAATGATTTCTTACTAATCGGGCGTTATCGCCGTGCGCAAGCACTACTGCCGGCAGTTCCCTGCTTAAGAATAAAGATATTCCCTCGCACATACAGTAAGCGCCTGTATTTTTAAATATGATGACGTCGCCTATACTCATATCGTCCACAGGCAGCGCTTTTACCACAATGTCATTTACCGTGCACAGTGAACCGCAGATGTTCCACTCTGCCATATTACCTGCGTCACGGTGAGGATACATTTCAAAATGCGGATGTTTCATAGCCATACTTTGTCCAAAATAAACAAGGTGGTTCATTCCGCCGTCGATGATAGCAAAATTACCTGCTTTATTGGTTTTCATATCTACTACGCTTGAATAGTAAGTTCCGCATGAAGCAGCAATACTTCTTCCCATTTCAAATGTAATTTTAAGATGAGACGGCATCTGGCTTACCAACTGACTCAGTTGTGAGAAATACTCTTCCTCATCAAAACACTCTTCCTCAAAATATGTTACGGGAGAGCCTGTACCGTATTCCAGTTCCTGAAAGGAAATTTTAAATTCTTCTTCTATTCTCGTTACCAGCTCGCCAAGGTAGTCAAACTCTCTTTTGAGCTTTTTATAAGATGATTTTTGAGTGGTTGAAAAATACTGTATTCCTTTGAGTTCAATCATAGAGTCATTGTCTTTAATGATAGTTTTAAACTCATCTTCCGTAAGTCCGAACTGATTTTTAGAATTGATTCTCACAAGAACGTTAAGCTTTTTTTGATACTTTTGAGCAAGTCTTTTTAAAAGCTCATACTGTGTTAACGACTCTATTGTATATATACCTATATTATCGTACCGTTTTACTACCCTTTCTATAAATTCAGGAGTTTTGTATACACCTGAAAGCACTATCTTTTCCATAGGCGTTTTCAGATACTCGCATATTTCAAACTCTCCTTGTGAGCACACTTCCAGTCGTTGCACATACTTTTCAGCCTCGCCGATAATAAACGTGTTTGCCTTAACTGCATAACACAAATCAATATTTGAAGGAATTGATTTTTTTATATGTTCAATTCTGTCCTTAAGCACTTCAAAATCGAAAACATAAAACGGCGTAGCAAAACTTTCAATTAATTTTTGGTTGGTCATTTTCTTCTGCCTCCGTAAAGCTCAAACAACAATTTTCTGTCTATTTTTCCGTTTTTGTTAAGGGGAAACTCATCAATTTGTCGCAAAGCACCCGGCACCATAAACACAGGAAGGGTTTTTCCCAGTATGCCGTGAAGCTCTTTTTTTTCAATATTTCCTACATAAAAACCGTACAGCTTGCTTTTTTTGCCGTCGAATACACAGCAGGCTCTGTTTATTCCGCTGACTTTCGCCATAGCTCTTTCGATTTCTTCAAGCTCTATGCGGTGTCCCATATGTTTTATCTGAAAATCTTTTCTGCCGCAGAAAACCAACTCACCCTGATTATTGTACTTTGCTAAATCCCCTGTTCTGTAAATTATTTCAGGATACATACTGTTAAGAGGATTTTGAACAAAGGCGGCGGCAGTTTGCTGGGGATTATTAAAGTATCCCATTGCAACCGATGTGCCCCTGACACAAAGCTCGCCTGTAACATCCGGCTCACAGACACGCTGATTTTTATCGTCAAGCAAAAATACTTCTCTGTTTTTAAATGCCTTTCCGATAGGCACCCCGTTTTCATAATCCCTGTTTTTATCAATTACGTGGTAAGTACAATTACAGGTGATTTCCGTAGGGCCGTAAAGATTTACAAACTGAGCATCGTGATAATAGTTCATCCATTCTTTAAGATGTTTAAGTGGCATTACTTCACCGCTGAAAAGGATTTTGTTTATAAATTCCGGTTTTCTGTATTCCAAGCAGTGAAAAGTGCTCAAAAGGCACAATGCAGATACAGCCCAAATCAAAGTAGTTACTTTATGCTCTGCAAGGTAATCAGTAAGTTCGGTAGGCTTTGAAAACAGCTCTTTTGGTATCAGCACAAGCTGTGCCCCCGTTTTAATAGACGAGTAAATATCTTTTACCGACACATCAAAATCAAAAGGAGCCTGATTTGCAATAATATCCTTTTCAGTAATATTAAACGTTTCGGTAAAATCATCAATAAAATCAATTACATTTCTGTGTGAAACAAGAACGCCCTTGGGCACTCCTGTTGAGCCGGAAGTAAACAAAGCATAAAGGGCGTCGGTATCAATACTCTTTTCCCGTATTTTTGCAAGAAGCTCTGTATCCGTATCATTCTTCAAAGAATTAATGGTAACGGCATTTGAACACAGTTTTTTACCAAGCTGATAATTTTCATCATCTGTTACTACGCAGTCACAAGAAAGAGTATCAATAATGCTCATAAGTCTTGTTTCAGGGAGTTGTGGATTGAGCATAATATAGAAGCATCCTGCATAAGCTATTGCAAAAAATGTGCAAAGAGTATCTGTATCTTTGCCGGCGAGGACAGGAATAGGTGTTTTAACATCAAACTTTCTGGCTAAACTTGTTCCTATCATCTGTGAAGTTTCAAGAACTTCCTTCCAAGTCATACTCCTGTCGCCGATGGAAACTGCTGTTTGATCGTGCTTATCTGAAACTGTTTTTTCTAAATATTCCAAAACATTTTTCATATTGTATCCCTCCTCTGTCTTACGCAATGATTATAAAGTTTCATTATTAAGAAAAGCTAAAGAAAAACTTAAGATTTGTTGTAGACTTTAAATTTATTATGTCTAAATATGCCGAAATACGCCGAATATTACAACTCTTGCTCATTATACTCAATATATTTAGCATAGTCAATACTTTAGGTATGTTATTTTACATTTCAGGGGGGTATAACAATGATTTCATACAAACCTTTTTACCAAACACTCTTAAAAAAGCAAATGACGGAATACGCACTGATATTTAAACACGGAATACCGGCTAACACGCTGCACAGAATGAAACACGGCGGAGCCGTTACAACAAAAACCCTTGACGAATTGTGTTTTATTCTTGACTGTAATATCAGCGACATAGTAGAATACGTAAAAACAGATGAAGACTAAATACAAAAAACAGCCGTGCTTTAGGGTACCCTCCATAAAGAGGGTGCCCTAAAACTTTATATACAGCCAAAATGATTTGATTGCAGGTTATAAGAAAATTATTTTTTAGGAGGGAAAAGCAATGAAATCATTAATTGAAGAAATGGG